>CAZOYP010000045.1:0-21692 GCA_964584125.1 uncultured Nitrospinaceae bacterium
GTACCAACAGCAACTCTCGCTTCTTTTCCCAACTGAAGAAGAAGTGGAACAACCAAAAATCCACCCCCCAAACCAGATCCAGATGACAAAACTCCAATAACAACACCGAATATAATTGGAACTATCATAAATTATCTCCTTCTTCTATGTTTTTATCCTCTAGTCGATCAACCACAGCAGCACCAATTGAGTCCCCCCAAACATTAACAGAAGTCCTAATTCGATCAAGAAACCAATCAATAGAAAGAAGCATACCAATACCCTCCAATGGAAGCCCAACCGCCTGTAAAACAATGACCATAGTTACAAGGCCTGCTTCAGGAATACCGGCCGCTCCTATTGCTGCAAGTGTGGCCGTTAAGAAAATCAATACCTGATCCGCTATTCCAAGATGAATACCAACCATTTGGGCAATAAAAATTGCAGCAATCGATTCATAAAGAGCAGTCCCGTTCATATTCACAGTTGCACCCAATGGAATAACAAAAAGAGTGGTTCTCCGCGAAATTTTATTTTCCTCTTCAACACATTCAATAGTCACTGGTAAAGTAGCCGCACTACTTGCTGTAGAAAGAGCCGTTGTTAATGCCTGGCTCATATTTTTAAAATATGTAATTGGGTTTTGTTTTGCCACAAAATATAAAATAGCCGGCAATGTTAGCAATGCGTGAATCATTAAGCCTAAAATAACTGTGACAGCGAACTTTCCTATCTTCAGTAACTCCGCAAGAAAAAGGTCTCCCCCTCCTGCAGCACCTAACTTAGATGAAACTAATGCAAACACTCCTAGAGGGGCAAAATACATTACAAGGTGTACAATTTTCATAATAGCAATATTGATCCCATCAAAAACAGAGATCACCAATTTGCCCTTATCACCAAGTGTTGTAAGCACGCCTCCAAATACAAGAGAAAACATAATAATAGGTAAAATTTCCATTTTAGCCATGGAATGAAAAAGATTAGGTGTGACAAAGCTTTTGAGTATATCTGTAATACCAATAGATTCTTTCCCGGCTACTTTTTCAGGTATTTCTGTAGTCAACTCTACTCCTAAACCAGGTTGCATAATATTCACAACAATAATTCCAGCTATTACTGCAATCCCCGAAGTAGTTAAAAAGTAAACCAGGGTAACCGTTCCAGCTTTGCCAACTTTACGAATATCACCCAAACCAGTAATTCCAACAATCATAGATGACACAATAAGTGGGATAACAAGCATTTTGAGAGCATCTAGAAACATTTCTCCGATCCAATCAACTACAAGCATCTCTTTACCAAAAATCCAACCACAAAGTCCTCCCATTGAAATTCCAATCAACATTAAATAAAGCAATGTATTATTATTTTTCATAACATCCTTTTAGGATTCTAATTATTTACGTGACAAAATTAATAAACTAATTAATTACAAATGATAAATTATAAAACAATGGTTCTCAATAAACACATAATCGTTATAATACATATACTGACAATAATGGACACTTTTAAAGATAGCCCAAAAATATTTTTTAGAACTTTTCATTATAACTGAAGGAGGTTTATGACTGACACAGCTAAGGTCACCTATCAAGGCAAAACTTATGAATTCCCAGTCGTAGAAGGAACCTTTGGAGAAAAGGCAATCGATATTGGAAAGCTTCGGCAAAAAACTGGGCTGATTACTTTTGATCCAGGATATATGAGCACTGGTTCTTGCAAAAGTTCCATAACTTTCCTAGATGGTGAAAAAGGTATTCTTTTGTATCGCGGCATTCCAATCGACCAACTAGCAGAAAAAAGTACCTTTATTGAAACGGCCTTTCTTCTCATTTACGGAACTCTACCCAACTCTCAACAGCTTGTGGACTTCAACCACCATATTACTCACCACTCGATGGTTCATGAGTCGATTAAAAGGTTTTATGACGGTTTCCCCATTAACTCTCACCCTATGGCCGTATGTAGCGCGGTTATAGGATCTCTAGCAACTTTTTATCAGAATGAACTAAACGTACGCGATGAGCATGAAGTAGAGATTGCTATTCATCGTCTTATGGCAAAATTACCTACTATCGCTGCATACAGTTATAAAAAATCTATTGGGCAACCACTCCCCTATCCAGATAACTCTCTTGACTATCCAACTAATTTTTTAAAAATGATGTTTGCTACACCTTGCGAGCAATATCAAGTAGATCCTGTGGTAGCTAAAGCCTTAGAAGTCCTTCTGATTCTTCATGCAGATCACGAACAAAATTGCTCTACTAGTTCTGTCCGGCTAGTAGGTAGCTCTATGTGCAATCTTTTTGCTTCAATATCTGCAGCTATTTACGCTTTGTGGGGGCCCCTTCATGGTGGGGCTAATCAAGCAGTCATCGAAATGTTACAAAAAATATATGACGATGGAGGTGATGTTAAGAAATATATAAAAAAAGCAAAAGATCCAAATGATTCCTTTCGCTTAATGGGTTTTGGCCATCGTGTTTACAAAAATTTTGATCCAAGATCAAAAATTATTAAAGCCATGGCCGATAAAGTCCTAAAGAATTTATCTAACAATGAACCTTTATTAAATATCGCTCTTGAATTAGAAGATATTGCCCTCAAAGAAGAGTACTTCATCGAGAAAAAGCTTTATCCTAATGTGGATTTTTATTCTGGCCTTATCTATAAAGCCATCAATTTTCCAGTCAATATGTTCCCTGTGATGTTTGCCATGGGTCGCTTGCCTGGCTGGATTGCACAGTGGAAGGAATTACAAAAAGATGAAGATTTTCGAATAGGGCGTCCTAGGCAAATATATAATGGGATAAAAACTAGGGACTATATACCTATAGAAAGGAGATAACACTCCTCAAACTGGCTCGATAGTGCAGCGAAAAGGAAACTGTTCTATGGCAGCAGCGGAGTGAACCTGTTCTACTTTAAACTCAGCCTGCTCGAGGGGTAATGTTTCTACATGAGCCGCTCCTTTAAAATGAATCTCATACATCAACTTTTCAGCAGTTGTGTAATCCTTTCGAAAAAGATTAGTGAGCATGCGAATAACAAATTCCATTGTTGTCACATCATCATCCCACATAATTACCTTATAAAGAGGGAGATAGGTCTTGCTAGTATATCCACCCTCTTCTCTTTCATGCTCAATATCAGGTAAAACCTCTGGTAATGTTTCTACGCTCATAACAGCAATCTATAATGTATTTTCCAATCTAATATTCAAAAAACACTACAAAAAAATTACACATCAAAAATCGAAAGTGGAGGGTCCTTCCAGATATTTAATTCCTTAGTTTCATCTAACTCAACTGCCGGATACTCTACTGAATAAGGTGGGGTATTTTCGCATTCGAAATCAACTTGGATCTTTTGGAGAGACCAAGTTCCCTTTTCAGGCCCAACCAATGTCATTGAATGAGCTACGCTATTGACACTATAACCACCTTCAAGAACCTCTCCAGGGTTAGTGCCTCCGGTCAAATCTTCAAGAGGTAACACATGGCTATTAAA
The DNA here is from genome assembly GCA_964584125.1 of uncultured Nitrospinaceae bacterium. GTDB lineage: Bacteria > Nitrospinota > Nitrospinia > Nitrospinales > VA-1 > Nitromaritima. Next base: position 3,499 of record CAZOYP010000045.1, read on the forward strand.
ACAAAACCGCGCAGGCTCTTGTATTCCTTTGCTTCCAGTCTCTATTCGAATTCTAAATTTATTCAACTTCGGCATAATGCTTCTCTTCCTTAAAAATATGGATTTAATCCTGCAGCATGGTCAGTTTCATCAAAAATAGCTCCTACCTGGGGAACAAATTTTCTAAATGACCCATGAATTCCCTGTTTCAATGTCAAGTCTGCAGAACTGCACCCTTGGCAGCCTCCTCCCATCTTGATCGTAATTGTATTACCTTTAACTTTCTCCAAAGTGATAAGTCCCCCATGCCCTGCAACTCCTGGGTTTACTTCTTCATTAATTGCTTTTTGTATCCCTTCTTGTATTTCATCCTGACTGGGCATTTCATTAATTATCTTCTGCGAAATAAGCATACCTCCTTCTGTCAGTAATTCACGTAAAGTTGTGCCAATTTCTTCGCCTAAAGGCTTCCAGTCATATATATTTTTATCTTTTCGAGTAATTGTAAGGGTAGCTTCATTAACAAGAACTGATTCGACATCATCCAAGCTAAATAAACGTTCTGCAAGTGGAGAACCTTTCGCACTTTCAAAGTTAGGAAACAACCAAGAATGACCAGAAAAAAGAGGGCGGTTGAGCATAAAAAGACATTGATCACCAGTGGATGAAGGCTGAGCTTTTATTAAAATTTTTTTTTCGTCTTTTGGTGGGAAAATATCGTCAGAGACGGCGGGCACTCTTATAACCTGCCGCAGAATAGGTTCTGGTTCAGAAAAAGGTTTGTCGTCTTTAACTGGCTCAGAAATCATATTTGTTATGTCATCGATATCATGGTCTTGCTCTGGTTTCTTAACATCAGAAACATCACTGGAAAACATATTTTTAAACTTGTTAAATATATTCAAAGTATCCTCCTAAACTTGAGAACCTATATTGAAACTTCTTAAACTTATACTCTACTAAAAAACTTTATGATGTGCTATCTATAAAAAATAAGCGGAACTAGTCTAACCTACTTTAATTAATAAAACACTTTTGGGTTACTTAAACACCAGCATAGATCAGGCAACATCAATTTTTTTTAGTGCCAACTAAACCTATTCGATAGGGGAAGTGCCGATTCACTGTGAATTTTTTTACGCCTGCCTCCTCAGCCATTTCAACCATCTCAGACGGAGTAAATGCATTCATAACTGACACTGGACCATCATAACGAGTAATACGATTTTTTGTAATTAGCCGTGTCAAAATTACTATAAAAGCATACGCTATTCTGCTTCTGTGAAGGTCATTTATAATAAAACCACATCTACCAACAAGATCCGCTGTCCGTATAATATTTACTGCCTGTTTTCTTGTAAAATGGTGCAATGATAAGTTGTTCATTACAACATCAAAGCTATTTTCACCAAAAGGAATAGAATGAATGTCACCTTGAACCAGGTGAATTTCTGGATAGCCTTTAATTTTTTCATGAGCATAGTTGAGCATCTTTAAATTTATATCTAAAGCTACAACTCTAATTTTTATATTTAGTTGTCGTGCCATATCAACTACAACTACAGGTTGATCAGCAGAGCCAGTACCTAGGTCCAAAACAGAGAGCGCATTATGTAACTTTTGTCTTTCAGCAAATTTTCGGAAGTAATGAAGGAGAACTTTGTAACCACCCAGATATCTGTTGACTAACCTAATATCCTCAAGGCTATCTTGAACTTCATCAAAAGCAGCCTCATCCAGGTCGAGTAATTCGGGTTTTAAATTACGTGGAGGGTAAGAAAAAAACATGCGCCGAAGAGTTAGCAGTATTAATCTTTAAAAAAATAATAGAGCTCACCATTAGTAATTTTTCTCTTAACTAGACTTTCTGTAATATTCTTAAAAATCGTACGAGTTATTGGAAAAAGCATTAAAATACCTAAAAAATCTGTAATTACACCAGGAGTAACAAGAAACATTCCAGACAAAGCCATCACGGAGCCATTGATCACCTCATCACCTGGAATACTTCGAGACCTCAAATGCCATTGCATTTTCTCAAAGTACTCTTTACCCCAACTTCGCCCGATTATATTACCCACTAGAAATGTAAACATTATCAGGGATAAAGTGTTAATAATACTAATATAACCACTCACAACCGTCAGCAAGTAAACTTCGCAAAGCGTACCAACAGCAAAAAATAAAACAACCGCTAACGACATAAAAATATCACCTCAAAAACATAAAAAATGAGTAGCATGTAATCCCCACATTTAAATCAACATATCATGCACGAATCCACTGTCAAGGCTCTAATTTAGACTAGGTGTGGAATAAAAATTACTTCTAATTATTATACAATTTTTCATTTATGGCTATTTTATGCAAAAATTCTAATAGCAAGCTAAACTGATCGTCAACTAGAAATTGCTCCATATTCTGTTTATTGGTTCTATCCCCTCCATGTATTTCTATAAACCTTTCTTTAAACCGGTCTTTCTCGCTGTCTAAACTCAAATCAAATTGGATAAATAAAGACGTACCTTTGTTGCCCCCTATGTTGTTAATCGAGTGACAAAATAGACAATTATCCTTAAAAATATCTAATCCAATATCTGTAGAGGGATTTCCAAAACTAAGAGACCGTAAGGGGGCATAATAATCGGCTAATTTGACAAAGCGCAACTCATTGATATTTGCAGTAAAAAAACGCTCCAAGAATGGAGGGCTTGCGTGATTTGGCACCACAATTATTAATGGCTGAAGCCAATCAGGTCGAGCAGTCTCTTGAGTCAATTTTATTTTTAATGCAATTTGAAGATCGTATTTTTTTATATCATTAATTGAAATTATCCCCTGATAGTCATCAGCACAATCAAGAATGATCGCATCTAGATCCTTATCAGGATTAATTTTTTTCAATAAATTAGAAAGAGAAACCACCTCCAGTCTTGTGTTTTGGTAATTAAATCCTCGATCAAAATAATCACTAGAAACCCATTTTCTCTCAAGTGAATCAAATAAAGGGTCATTTAAAGTTATATGAATAATCCTCAGATTCCCCCTATTAAGTGAAGATCTTTTCCAGGAAAAAGTATCACTAAAAAATAAGGTCAAAAAAACAGGAAAAATGAGCAAAAATAAAGATAAAATTATATTTTTTGGCAACCAGAGCCTAAATTTGAATAAATTTTTCAATTTAAATATCGCTTTAACAATAAAATTTATTATTGGTCTTTTCCTAACTTATGATATAAAAAATGGGGGTAAAATACGCTAATTAATTATATAATTATGCTCCGTTAGAATTTTGGGCCAATGCATAGTAAACAAATTATTATGAGGATTTAAAATGAAACCGCTTGTTTTTTACTTATCTTTAGTTTTATGCTTTTTCTTTATTTTTTCAAAAACCGCCGACGCCCATCCACATACACTAGGTAAAATCAACCATGGACCATCATTAGAAACTTATAACATCCAGATAGATTTCTCTTCTAACAAGACTAATTCAGGCGAGAAAAGATTTAACATCAAACTAGCAGATAAAAATAAAGACAACAAAGAAATATCAGAAAAGAGACTGAATAAGAGAACCTTTATACAAACAAATAACCAAAGTAAAAAAATAAAAAAAGAAAATAAAAAGTAAATGTCTATAACGTCAGACACCCTTCAAATCAAACCAGAGAAAATGGATTTTCGTGCATACTCTATTTCATGGAATCTAACTAAACGTTGCAACCTAAATTGTGATCACTGCTACCTAGATGCCGATTTCCGTGGAGGCTTTCGTACTGACGAACTTGACACAAATCAATGTAAACAGGTTATCAACCAAATCGCTGAGGTCAACCCAAATGCATTCCTAATCCTTACTGGCGGTGAACCCTTATTACGTCCAGATATCTATGAAATTATCCGTTATGCAGCAGACAAAAAGTTTATGGTCGTTTTAGGTACAAATGGAACCCTAATCAACAAAACTAACGCCCAAAAAATTAAGCAAGCTGGTGCGCACGGTGTAGGAATTAGCATTGATTCAATGGAAGCGACCAAACATAACAAATTTCGAGGCGTTTCCGGAGCTTGGGAAAAATCCATGGAAGCCTTCAGGGTACTAAATGAAGTTGGTGTGGATTTTCTTATCCAAATGTCAGTCTCAGACATGAACTACAAAGAAATTCCTGATGTAGTAGCATTCACAGAAAAAATAGGAGCAATTGCGTTCAATTTATATTTCTTGGTATGTACAGGAAGGGGCCAAGGAAATACAGATATTTCTAATGAGGCCTATGAGGAAGCACTCGAAATGCTCTACGAACAACAGATGAAATACAAAGGGCGGTTGATGATCAATTCTAAATGCGCTCCGCAATATAAACGAGTTGTTTATGAAAATGATCCAGATTCTGTATATACACGCACCTACTCAGGAGGTTGTCCAGCTGGAACTCACTATAGCAGAATATCGCCCGAAGGTAATATGACACCTTGCCCATTCATAGAGGAATCTATTGGAAATTTAAAAACATCCTCATTTAAAGAACTATGGGACAACTCTCCGTTAATGATTCAATTACGTGATCGCAAACAGTTAGAGGGAAAGTGTGGAACCTGTGAGTTTTCTTCTATGTGCTCTGGCTGTCGCGCACGAGCCTTTGCAGAGTCAGGAGATTATATGTCCGAAGATCCTTCATGTGACTACGAACCTGGAAAACACGGCGGAAAAGAGATTACTCTTAAGGTGGAAGATACACTAGGACTAGAAGTTGAATACCACACTCAGTGGACTCCCGAAGCCAAAAAACGGTTAGAACGAATTCCTTCCTTCGCAAGAGGGATGGTCGTAAAAGGAATTGAGAGATTTGCCGAAGAAAGAAATATTACACTTATTGATGAAACGGTTGTAAAAAAATCACGGGAAGAGATGATCGAAAAACGAGGTGCGATGTTTCCTTTTCTAAAAAAATTCATTAACTCAGAAAAATAAAAAAACTACATCTACAACTCGCAGCTAACCGCCTTACTAAGTTCACCAAAAGGCTATTTTTTTCTATATAGGTCGCTTACACGTAATCCACCGCGGTCTTCATTTTCAATCTGTGTTTGTCGAGAATCTTCTAAGTCCTCTTTACCAAGTGCCTCAGACACTTCTATTTGATAGTCCTTAACTTTTCTATAAAGCGGATGAGTGATATCTAACTTTAGATTCGATAATGCTGCGGTGAACTCACCCGTCCCATCAGGAGTAAGCTTGCATACCAGTTCCCCTGACTCATCATCACGGAAAACGTCGAGCACAGTAAGAGGAGTTTTATTCTTCACAACAAACCCCATTTCGCGAAGCAGTGTCAACACAACTCCCTTTCCATATGCTCTCAAGGGTAGACATTCTAACAAATCATTTAATAGTTCCTGCGCACTCATAAAATTAGTCTGCAAATTTATTATAAAAAGTGGACTTATCTTTCTGATTAGCAAGCTTTTTACTAGCAACGTTCTGAAAAAACATTTTCCACAAAAAGAAATTACACTCAGAAAACTTAGCTTGAAAATATGGGCAGATTCTTCTGGAACTCTATTAGGTTTTTAAGGATAATATCAAATTATTGTTTAGAAGATAGGTTTAAAATTTTACGATACAGCAATAACTTAAGGAAATTAAATGGAAAAAATTTCTATTCTTGACTTCATTAAAAACTTGCCCTTTTTTGCAGAATTTACAGAAAGTGAAAAGTCTTCACTTTTAAATGAAGAAGGTATTTTCGAAAAATATCAGGAGGGCGAAACTATCATCAAACAAGGAGCAATTGAATCTTGGCTTTACGTAGTCCTACAAGGAAAAGTAGGCCTTTATAAGTCAATAGATAACAATATAGATGATGGGCGGATATCTCTTAAAGATAGTGAGGAAATCTTGGTAAAGGAGATTGAAATAGGGGCGATATTTGGAGAAATCTCTTTAATAACTGACCGCCCAAGGAATGTCACGGCTCGTGCCACATCGAACGATGTATCAGTCATCAAAATTACGAAATCAACCATAGATAAGTTTGAGCAACCAATACAAATGAAAATTCAGAAACAGCTTATTTTAAAACTTGCAGAAAGCTTAGATAATATGAATAGTGTATGCTTTAAATTAAAGTCTTTTATTGAAAGTAAGTCAAACCCTAAGAAGTCATGATCCCAGCTAAACCTTTATATTCTTGTTAATTAGCCAATAAAACAGCGGAGAATATTAATATGATTAAATTTTTTTGTATTTCTGCATTGTTTTCATAGCTTTATCCCCTTTTAATGATGCGAGAGCAGAACTGGAGTCTCGTTCAAACTTAAAGGTTTCAACACCACTCCCCCTCTACTAGGCTATAATCTGAATCCTCGACCCCTATTTATCAACTTCTCCGAAAACCTCGATTAACTCCACATCAAAAGGAATTCAACTTCATTTTCGGGACTATCCACTGGGTGAGATTTTAAAAAATATACACGGTGAAACTGGTATTCGTTTCAATACATCATATGAAATGGAAAAAAATCTTATCCGCCTGGATTTTGAAGTAAAGCACTGGCAAAGCCTAGTTGAAAAGCTGATCGCAAATTATAGCCGCATAGAAATATGGACTAATCAGTCTAAAACCTTAAAAATATGGCTTATCAAGGGTAATCCCTATAATTAAGCTTATCAACGATCGCTCAAAACTAGTCACCACCAACCTAGCTAAATCCAGCCAAATCCCTTTTTCTATAAAGGATTTTCTTTATTTTTCCGAAAAGAAAGTGTGGATTTTAACCACTGGGGATTTCAGGCATGACCTATCAGCTAGAAGTAAACGAATCTACTTTAAACGAATTCCAAACAATTAAAACCAGAGATAGTATTGCAAGATATCTACCGGAACTACTGATAACCCCTAACAAAATAATAAGTTCATTTTTAAAAAACCTAAATTCTCTTAGACCCGTGTATAGGATTATTTCAAGTCTAAACTTAATTTTCATCCTTGTGATACTGACTTTAACTTCGATCAGTGCCCGTGCCTGGATGTATCCCGATTATCCAAGTAGAGTGGATGGAAAAAGTAAAAATAGTTCTAGTAGGGAAGTAACACGCCTTACAATTAGTCGCCAAAGTCTAAAACCGCAGAACGTCGACGAGGTTGTAACTAATAATTTATTCAGAAAAGAAAGGGATGAGTATCAACCTCCAGCTCTTGCAGAACCAGAACCGTTATCTAAAGTCACACAAAAATCAAACCTGCCACCTCCTGAACTTACTCTTCGAGGTGTAATGCTTCTAGGCAACATTAAAGTTTGTATTTTAGAAGGGTCACATTCAGTGACAATAGATGGCAAAGCAGAAAATACCCCTATCAAGCGAAAGGGATATCGTCTTGGCGATAAAATCAGTGACTATAAAATATCAAAAATAACAAAAAAGGAAGTAACTTTAGATAACTCTGCCGGACAAATAATTAAACTAAAGTTAAAAAGTAGCATGAGCGGCACAGATGAAGTATCAAAACCCAAACAACCTAAAACAGACAAAAAATCAAAAATCAAACAACCTAAATCAAACATAATAAGTACGCAGCCGGTTACAAAAAAAAGACCCAAACCGACTCCAAGAATTTCTGGAACTCGCTTAACCCCGCTGCCAAATCATATTTCTGGTATGTAAAATAATATGCTTAAAAAATCAGACCCAATAGAAAGAATACTATTACGAAACAATAAGTTTACCGAAAAAACCCTCAGAGAGATAAAAACAAATCAGCTTCAAGCAGGGTGTTACCTTGGTAAAACACTTGTAGACCATGGTTATATTAACGCAAACGTCTTAATGGAAACTCTAAGTAAAGAGCTGAGCTTACCTTTTCTCAGTTTTGAAGATTATCCAAAATCTCAATTACCAATAAAAGAAATAAATATTTCTGAAACTTATTTAAAAGAAAAAACAGTATTTCCTATAAAGATAAAAAATGACACTTTAACCTTGGCAGTATTCGACCCTTTCGATCTGCATACCATAGAGAATCTAAAAGTTTCACTCGGGAAAAACATCAAAATACTTTTGAGCACTGAAGAAGTAATTGTCGAGGCAATAGAAACATACTACGGCACAGGCGAATCAATGATGGACCGGATGGTCGAGGATATTAAGGATGATAAAAATAATTTTACTGAGGCTGATCAAGACACGGAACATATTCGAGATATGGCATCGGAAGCACCTGTCATAAAATTGGTGAACCACATCATCAACAAAGCCACTGAAATGGGATCAAGTGATATTCATCTGGAGCCATTTGCAGAAGATTTAATACTTCGTTACCGAATAGATGGAATTTTACATAATTTTGAAGCACCACCTAAAAGGTTAAACTCTGCGCTTTGTACTCGAATAAAGATCATGGCGAAATTGGATATTTCAGAACGTCGGCTACCTCAGGATGGTCGTATAAAGTTAAAACTACAAGGGAAAGATATTGATATGCGTGTCTCTACTCTACCAACACTTTACGGTGAAAGCATAGTGATACGTATTCTTGATCGAGGAAACCTTAATGTTAATTTAGAAAAAATGGGATTCCCAAAGGAACAACTTGAACAGTTTCAAAAATTAATTCAAAAACCTTACGGGAAGTTGCTGGTAACAGGACCCACTGGTAGTGGTAAAACAACAACTCTTTATGGAGCTCTACAAAACATAAATACCTCAGACAAAAAAATAATAACAATCGAAGATCCAGTGGAATATCAGATGAGAGGCATCAATCAGATCCATGTAAAACCGCAAATAGGGCTAGATTTTGCAAATGGTTTACGTTCAATTGTTCGTCAGGACCCTGATGTAATAATGGTGGGGGAGGTTCGTGATGCACAAACTGCAGATATTGCTATTCAGGCAGCACTAACGGGACATCTTGTTTTTAGCACAGTTCATACAAACGACGCTGCAGGAGCTATTACCCGCCTATTAGATATGGGTGTGGAAAACTACCTTATCTCTTCTGCGCTTATTGGTGTACTTGCTCAGCGACTAGTTCGTGTAATTTGTAGAAAGTGCATAGAACCTATTAAGGTCTCCTCAGCATTGATTTCCGAAATGAGAACTCATGAACAAGGTAGCATTAATACTTTTCATGGAAAAGGTTGTAAAGAGTGCAGTAATACTGGTTTTCGGGGCCGAATAGGTATATATGAACTGCTGGTAGTGGATGATTCAATACGACAACATATTTTAAATAAATCAACTTCCCAAGAAATTCGTGAAATAGCACGCAAAAAAGGCATGACTACTTTACGCGAGGATGGGTGGAAAAAAGTTGTGGGAGGGGTCACCACCGTCGAAGAGGTGTTAAGGGTCACAATAAGTGAGCAAACTTAGAATATAAACTGTCCACTAGAGTTTTAGTATCTAGATATTAATTATATATTATGAATATTTTTTATTATAAAGCAACAGACCGATCAGGCAGATCTATTGAAGGTAAGTTGGAAGCCCCCGACTATCAAAATGCAGTTAATCAAGTGCGGAGACTTAATTATTTACCCATTGAGGTAACAAACAACCAACTAAATAAAAAATTTTTCATAAAACGCCCACTTCAAATAAAGGGATTACGAAATAAAATATCCACAAAGGATTTGGTTTCTATAACGCAGCAACTTGCTACCCTTGTTGATTCAGGAATTACCCTCGATAAATCCCTATCCATTCTTGTAGACCTTGTAGAAAAGCCACAAGCCAAAGAAATTCTTAAAAAAGTTCACAAAAAGGTTCATGCTGGAAGTTCATTCGCCGACGCATTAGCAGAGTTTCCAAAAGTTTTTTCAAAGTTATACATCAATATGATTAGAGCTGGCGAAGCAGGGGGAACATTAGCGCCTTCTCTTAATAATGTTTCTAATTTTCTTGAAAAAAGCGAAGAGCTAAAAGCAAATATAAAGTCTGCCATGATCTACCCATCAATTCTTTCATCTGTTGGTGGATTTGCAATACTAATTCTGTTTACGGTAGTAATCCCTAGGTTTTCTAAGTTGTTTGATGAGTTGGGTGCAGCATTACCTCTTCCCACAAAAGTAATGTTGTTCCTTAGCACTTTTATAATAGATCACTGGTTAGCTATCATGATGATATTCCTCCTACTAGTGGGAATTTTTACTTATTACATTAACCAGGAAAAAGGTCGCCTGCACTGGGATGGTATCGTTTTAGGGCTTCCCCTATTTGGTTCTTTAACACAGAAAATAGAGGTCTCTCGTTTTAGTAGAACTATGGCCACTCTATTATCAAGCGGTGTTGCTATTCTTGGAGCGTTGAACATAACACAAGCAATACTAAACAATCGTATGATAGCCGCTACTATGGGCCAACTTCGACAAGGTCTGAAGGAAGGAAATGGTTTTTCAAAGCCACTCCAACAAACTGGGGTCTTTCCGCCCCTTGCAATTCATATGATAGCAGTGGGGGAAGAAACTGGAACGCTTGATAAAATGCTTGCCAAAGTTGCAAATATATATGATCGAGAAGTTGAAAGATCGGTCAAACAATTAATCTCACTTATAGAACCATTGATGATTCTTGGCATGGCTTTAGTAATTGGTTTTATAGTTATCTCTATGCTCCTGGCAATATTTAGCATTAACGAAGTCAACTTTTAATAAAAAGTTATATTAATCAAAGGAACGAGTCTCGTATGAATAGAAACCTAAAAATATTAAAAAACAAAAACAACTCGCAGTTTGGTTTTACTTTAATTGAATTGCTCGTCGTCATGGTAATTATTGGACTTTTGGCCGCTTTAGTTGTTCCAAAATTTTTTGGACACGTAGACAAGGCAATGCAGCAAGATGCCCAAGCTCAAATCGAGTTGCTTGGCCAAGCTCTCGATTTATACCGTCTTGAAAACCACAAGTATCCAAATACTGATGAGGGCCTTAATGCAATTGCCTCATACCTCAAAAAAGAAGTTCCAATGGATCCATGGGGAAATAGCTTTGCGTACACCTCGCCTGGAGAGCATGGAGATTATGATCTAATTTCTTACGGTGCAGATAGTATTGAGGGTGGAGAAAATAACAATAGAGATATTGTAAGTTGGAAGTGATGAGGATAAAAACTACTTTAAAAAAAAGTTGTTATTTAGGTTTTACTTTACTTGAGCTAACGATAGTTATGTTTTTTATGGCACTTATTGCAGGTCTGAGCACGCCCTTTGTTATGACAACGCTAGATCGCATGGAACTGCAAACATCTGCACGCAAAGTTGCTTCTACGTTACGATACGCAAGAAGCGAGGCCATTACTTCTAAAAAACCGGTTGTATTTACGGGAGATCTAACTCGAAATCAGTTTTGGGTTACTATATTCGGTGCAAAAAAAAGTCCAAAAATAAAATTATTAACGGACCCCATTCAACTCGCTCGCTTTATAAGTGAAACTGATAACAGTTTATTTAGAGATGGAAAGTTCACGGTCACTTTCTTTCCACAGGGAAATTCAAGTGGCGGATTAATAGGTATAAACATTAAAGAATCTAGAAATTTGGAAAATTATTATGATATCAATGTTGACCCTATTACCGGGCAAACAAAAATCAAAAAAAATAAATAACGACGGATTTTCTCTTCTTGAAGTAATTGTCGCCCTCGCAATTATGGCGATAGGCTTCGTGACGGTTTCACAATTATTCTCTGGAAGTATTCGTTCAGTTAGTCTCTCTGAGCAATATCTTAAAGGTACTACTCTAGCTCATTCAAAAATAGGAGAACTTGAAGTCCGCAACTACAGCGTGTCTGAGTTTGATGGAACTTTTCCTAATGAAAAAAAGTATCGTTGGGAACTCCAAATAAAACCCCATACTTCTTCACTAAATAACAAAGAGAATAAGATTCTACTTTCTGAAGTAATTTTGAATGTCCTTTGGGAAGACAAAGGAAAAACTCATAATGTTGAATTAAATACGATAAAGGTAGATGGAGAATTGTATCCGGGTGCAGACGTATTGCTGGCTGAATCTTTTGGGGGTGGGCCTGGCTCTATTCAGGCAAGTGAAACAGAATCTCCCACTGCTGACGAGCCTACTCAAAACATCTCTGGTCGTCAAAATAATTTTAACAGCTACATTAGCGGATCAACCACTCATCATATTTCTGGGAATTAGTCTATGAAATACTTGCGCGAATCAAACCAGGGCTTCACGCTATTAGAACTAATTCTTTCTTTGGGAATTATAGGTTTCATTGTTGCTATCTCCCTTAGTGCCATTAGGCTTGGAACCTCCGCACAAGAAGCTGGTCAACTAAAAGTTGACACCTTTCAACGTTTAAGACTAATTCAAAATCAACTAGGACAAAAAATAAAATCTAATTATCCAGTTTTTATGTTTAGAGAAAAAACTGTCTTCACATCAAATAATTCACAAGAAAAGCTCGAGAGGTTACTCTCTTTTGAAGGCAAAGAAAATTCTCTACGCTTTGTAACTTTTTCTTCAACTCTCACAAGTCAGAGAAAGTCTCCATGGACTCATGAAACTAGTTTTTATATTGGCCAACACCCTGCTTCGGGGAAATCTGGAATTATTATGGCAGAGCGAACTGTAGCACCAAAAAATTCAACAGGTGTTATATTTAAAAAAATAGAACAAGATCGTTTTTTCCTACTCACTGAAAATGTTGACTACCTTAAATTCCGTTACTACCAAATAAAAAAATTAATCCCGACCGATAATAAACTCCAATTAAATCAATCGGGAAAATATAAAGGTCAATGGGTAACACAAATTGGGCACAACTCCTTTAAAAAAAAATCAGGGGAGCTAAGAGAAGACGAACTTATTCGCCTTCAATTTGAACAAAATAATAGAATGACTCTACCTCGAGCCGTCGAAGTTTCACTAGGTTTAAAGGAAATAGCTAGACCTGGTTTTGAGGCAGAATCAAAGGTGATTTTTTCACCTCCCATAGTAATTCCTCTTTATTCTGGAATGAGATTTGCACTGCCAAATGATCGTGATGAAAACATTTAAACTTCATACAAACCAAAATGGAATTGCACTTATGGTGGTGTTATGGGTTTTGGTTCTACTTATGGGATTAGCCACAGAATTCTCCTTTTCCATGAAGGGAGAAGTCAATACAACTCGTAACTTTAAAGAAGACATACAAAGTTACCATCTAGCTAAGGCTGGTGTTCACTTGGCAATGGCTGAAATCCTTTCTCCATCAAGCTTTCATGCTTCGGACAAAGATTTTGGATTAATAATGGGCCCTTCAAATAAAGAACTCAGAATAGATTTACCTGAAGTAGATCGGATGGCATATCGGTCCTCTATGCGCCAAGAGATTGAATTTGGGCCAGGAACAATTACTTATAGGATTGAAGATGAAAATAGCAAGATACCTATAAATAAAACGCCACTAAATATATTAGTCAAGGTTTTGACAACTATAGGTGTCGAATCGAAAGAAGAAAAGGATATTATCGCTAACTCAATACTTGATTGGATAGATTCTGACAAAAACCATCGATTAAATGGTGCAGAAAATGGGTATTATCAGAGTTTAACTCCACCTTATTTTTCAAAAAATGCACCTATAGAAAACCTTGATGAATTGTCAATGGTTCGAGGAATTGATAAAAAAATTCTATATGGTACAGATCAAAATGAAGGATTAATAAATTTTTTTACAACATACAATGTTAAATCGGTTAACCCTAATACAGCTTCACCAAAGATACTTTCAATCATCTTTACTGAATCTCAGGCGAAGTCGATAATAAAAAAACGTGAAAAAAAGGGGTTTTATGACAAAACAACATCTGATTATTTCAGAATTAGATCTACAGGAAAGATTAAGGATAGTCCAACAAATCACACGATAAACACGGTAGTTCAGAAAACCTTTGAGAAAGAAAACCCTATAATTTTAACCCATTACTGGAACGACAATAGCTTTAAGAACTTCTACAAACCTGAGCAAAAAATTAACCAATGAAAAGCTTTTTTCTTGAAAAGTCACTTGGAATTGACATTCGTGAAAACTCTGTTTGCCTAACCTTGCTCGGGAAAACCCTACATCGCGTTGATATAATTGCATGTGAATACATACCAACTAAACTGGTACCTAAAGATAATGAAAAAGCCGAATCTATTTTTCTAGAGGAAGTTAACCGCTTTATAATCGAAAATGATGCTTGCACAGAAAACATAATTATCAGTATTCCTCGCTCCAAACTCACACTTCAATCATTCGAACTTCCCTCTCCCGACATCGAGTCTGTTAATTCTATGATGGGGTTTGAACTAGAGAGGCATTTTTCATCAAGTATAGATAATTTTTATTATTCAAATTATATAACCAAAAAAGAATCCAATCTCTTTCACATTGCATGCGCCGCGATCAACAAAGAAATTGTTAACTACTACCTGAATTTGCTTAAAAAACTAAACCTTAATGCATCCGTGCTTGACATATCTACATTTGCTAATCTAAACCTACTGTACTCAAATGGTAAAAACCAAGATACGTTGTCAGTTTTGATTGACCTTAGCTATAATTTTATTGAGGTTTCTATAGTAGTCGATCAAAAATTAGAAATTTCCAGAAATATTCCCATTGAAGAGAGATGGTATTGCGAATCATTTCTTAATCAAGAAAATCAGGACAAATCACATCAAAATATTTCAGAAAAAATAACGCCGATATTGGTAGAAGAAATCAAAAATGCTTTATCGTCTTGCAAGATCATCGATGATTCTAAGTCTGTCGGCTCAATTTTTATTTCTGGGGGTGGATATTTAGCACAACATTTAACTTCAGAGTTAGAATCCGTGGCAGGAGTTCAAGTTTTTAGATTACAACCCCCAGAAATTGTCAATCTAAAGACAGACAATAGTTTTTTTGTTGAATTTATGGCAACCTCTCTTTCACTTGCCCTAAGGGGGATAAAAAGAAGTCCAATAGAGGCAAACCTATTACCAGAAAGCTTAATAACTACAAAATTGAAAAAAGTAAATACTAAGAGAACAGTAGTACTAGCATTGGCGACATTAGTGTTCGTCATTGGATTTATGGTAAATCAGAGCGTTCAAAATAAAATAATTTTAACGTCCCTAGAAAAACAATTTGACGAGATAAAAATCCATATGGGGCCCTTGGAAAAAGTTGATCTGGAATATAAAGTACTGCAAAAATACACCAACACTCTAAATAAGATAGACGAACTTAATCCAACAAAGCTTCCATTACTGATCGAGTTGAGTCAAATCATTCCTAAGGACACCTGGATAAAAAAAATCCAATTCAAGAAGAAAAATATTAAGCTGAATGGGGTTTCAAAGAATGCATCTCAGCTAGTACCGATAATTGAAAAATCAAGTCATTTTCGCGATACACATTTTGTGGGAACGATAACAAATGAATCCACAGGCGATAAATTTACGATCAACACAGTCCTAGGGCCAAAACAATGATTCAAGTAACACCTAGAGATAAAAAAATATTGTTCGCTAGCGGGGTTTTTGCTTTTTTATGGCTCCTCTTTATAGTGGTTGCTGAACCCGCATACCTAGAAAACAAAAGAACCCAAAAAAAAATAAAGGACAAAATACTTTTTATTCAAAAATACTATGAAATTATAAACCAGAAGTCGTATTACAAAGCAAAAAGCACAGAAAACAAAATTATAAGAACTACTCTCAATCAACGTTTTTTCAACCAAGCAAACCCAACACTAGCTGCTGCGGAAAAGCAAAGTCTAATAGAGAGTCTTTCAAACAAAACAGGTGTAAATATTATACGGTTTCGCGTCGATAAGCCTAAATATACGGAAAGTTTATTAACTATATCAACAAAGGTCACCATTCGCTCAAAGCTTAGAAACTTGACCAAATTTATAAATATGTTGGAAAGCAATCAGAAATTCATGGTCATTGAAGAAATGGCAATTCAAAGAATTAACAAAACCGATCTAGAAGAGCTTCAGGCTCAGCTCACTATTAGTGGGTTTATCAAGTTAATGGAAACAGACAAAAAGAAAACAACATGAAAAAAATTTTCTTATCAATTTTAATACTAAGTGTATATTTTTCATCGGGCTGTTTAGGAAACAGAAAATCTGCCCTTGAAAAATTTAAGGAACAGAATCCTATCGATGGGATGCGTTTTTCAGAAAAAAGGAAACAAAGTAAAGCAAAACCAAATCAAGATAACTATGCTACAAACTCGATAGACTTGAGTGGACTAAAAAATATAGCAAAACATCCTATAAATAAGTTAATCAAGGTTTCTGGTGAAAAAGTACCTCTTCGAAAAGGGCCTGGAAGCCAATACGGCAAGTCAGGAATAGCAGAAAAAGGGCAAACCTTTACTCTGCTTAGAACTCAAAAGAATATTCATGACAACCAAACGTGGTATCTTGCAGAAAATGAAAACAAAAATAAATTTTTCATATCAAGCCTTTCATCTACCCTAATTGAGGTTAAGCCAGAAAACACTCCTAAAATAAAAAATAAGCTGGCAACAAATAAAGTACAAGCGGAAAAAATATTACTTCAAAATCGAAAACCATTCTCCTTAAACAAACTAAAAACAGTTATCAGCCAAGAACCGCCTCTTCCAAAGGAACTTGCGAAGGCAAAACACATAACCTTGAATTTTGAGGAAACCGAATTATACGATGTAATCACTACATTTTGTGAATTGTTGAAAATTGATTATGTCGTCGAAGGTAAGGTGCAAGGCAAAGTAACCCTTCAAACATTTAATAAAATTAAAGTCGAAGATTTATACTCTGTGCTAGAACAAATTTTAGCCTTACATAATGTTACAGTAACAAAAAGTGGGAATTTCTACCGCTTTCTTGGGGTCAAAGAGGCAGCAAAGAAACCGTTAAGCATACATTACGGGAACGATTCCAGTATTCCTGAAAAAGAGCGATTAATTATCCAAATCATACCTCTGAACCATATATCTGTCGAATCTATGAAAAAAATAATTACACCACTACTATCGCCAAATGCTAGTTTTATAGAAATTCCTGAAACGAATAATTTGATGATGATAGAAATGGCTAGTAACGTTAGACGGGTAATAAAAGTAGTCGAGGCATTGGATATTGACAAACTCGCCTCTTCAGATATTCAGTTATATAAACTTAATAATGCCGAATCAGATAACGTTGTTCTAGAATTGAACGAAATATTTTCCTCTATGGGCTATGCCGACTCAATTGGTGAATCATTAACTTTTCTTTCTCTCGGTAGACTTAATTCTATTTTAGTCGTCAACGCCTTCGAGCGTGCTTTACCAACAATTGAATTTTGGGTTAATAAACTTGATCAACCCGTATCAGAAGGCGATGTGAGCACATTCGTTTACTATGTTCAAAATGGTGAAGCCGAAAAAATGTCGAAGTTGCTCAGTACATTATTTAAATCAAAAGACTCAGATCAATCTAAATTAAAAAAATTTGAAGGCTTAGCGAAAGCCGAATCATCCAAAGCAAAGGAGCCTTCCAAAACCAAGCAACCAGGAACTCAATCAAAAACTAGTAGTAAAAATAATAAACAAATAAAACTTACCGGTGGGAAAATAGATGATATCGATGGCGAAATCACAATACTTCCTGATGAAGATACAAATGCGCTCATCATTCGAACTAGCCCTAGAAATTACCCGGCTATTCTTGAGGTTATTAAAAAACTTGACCTACTACCACAGCAAGTATTAATAGAGGTTTTAATTATAGATCTTAAAGTCGATGAAACAACCCGCAAGGGAGTAGAGTGGATTCTAGAAGGAGAAAAACTAGGTGCGGTAAAATTTAATAGTGTAGGTTCTCTAGCCACATCTGCAACTACAAATACAATTTTAGGTTCTTCTTTGTCTGGAGCAACAGCAAGCTTACTCCCTGGAGGAAGTCTACTTTTAGAGAACACAGACAGACTAAAAGCTAAACTAGAGTTATTTGCATCGGAAGCACAAGCTGATGTTCTAGCAAACCCTATCCTCGTCACATCTGACAATAAAGCCGCCAGCATTTCAGTTACAGATGAAATCCCCGTGGCCAGTTCCACTCTGACAACAAATTCGTCCGCACCTGTTACGTCAACCTCAATAGAGTTTAAAAAGGTAGGTGTTAAGCTAGATATTTTTCCAAAGATCAATTCGGATAACTTCGTGAACATGAAAATTCGACAAGAAATCAGTTCAAAAGG
>CAZOYP010000046.1:0-21349 GCA_964584125.1 uncultured Nitrospinaceae bacterium
ACGCCTTCGATTGACACCTTTCGGACGGGGGTTCGATTCCCCCCGCCTCCACCAATTTTTGTTACGAAAAAATTTTAAGCTTACCCCGAAAAAATAACTACGCTTTCCTGGCTAAACAGAACCAGAAAAAGCGACTCGCCAAGCTTCAAACCCTCCTATCATACTTGAAACTTCTTTAAACCCTTGTTCAGAAAAATAAGCCGCGGCACCCTGACTTGAAATACCATGGTAACAATAAACAACTAACGGTTTATTTTTATCTGTATCACTTATAAATTTTTCAACCGTATTATCACTAAGGTGTATAGCATTAGGAATGTGGCCTGCCTTATATGAATCCGGATCACGTATATCGACAATAGTCGCAGAATCATTGCTCTCTATTTTCTTTACCTTATGAATATCGATTTGTTTTATAGAGTCCATGACTTTATAGATACTAACCCGAAATTTTTTTAATTGGATTACAAACGACCGGCAAAGACCTTACTGATGAAAGGGGCAATGCCTAAATGTGCCAAAGAAAACGCTCAAATTAAATCAACGTTTCTATAGGTAAACTATGGTCAATTATCAGACCATTCTGGATTTTTAATCCATGTTCCTTTGTGGTCTTGAATAAACTTGGGAACTGTTTCAGAAATAACTTTGGGTTTATCCTCTTTTTTACAATCATCAAGAATTATGACCTTATCGTCCCGCAACACTTTTTCGCTAAAAGTAATTTTCATATCCAAATTTCCTTTTCTCAGATTTCAGCGTGAACTCTCACCTCTTGTAATTATATTATACAAAGTGAACAAAATATCCAAAAATATTACTCAAATATAATTTTATAAAATTTACCCGCCTTTTTGGGGCGGGGTTTGCTTTTACAAACTAGTTTTTCTTTCCTGAATCTCTGCCCTTCTTGTTTTTGCCAGTTTACCAAGTTCTCCCAGTGCCTTTCGGGCACGAGCAGCAGCCGCTTTTACGTTCTTTGTCTCAAAACTCTCATTTTCGGCAAGGTATGTCTCGTAAGCGGATATAATTTGATCATGGGTCATAATACTTTTTTCTCCTATTTTTGACGGGTTAAAATCCTATCATTGGTACCTGATTACCATAGATATACGAATAACTCAAAAAAATAATTAAAGGTAAAATAATCTAAAATGATTAAGATCTTAGGCTACTTTTTGCGTTTTTGCTGCTCTTTTCCGTTCATTCTCATCCAAATGTTTTTTACGTAAACGAATACTTTCAGGGGTTATCTCCGCGAGTTCATCATCATTAAGATAGCCCAGAACTTGTTCAAGGCTCATTATTCTTGGGGGAGCAATACTTATAGTATCATCTGACCCAGAAGCTCGCACGTTTGTAAGCTTTTTCCCCTTACAAATATTAACAACAAGATCATTATCTTTATTGTTTTCTCCAATAATCATTCCTGTATAAACTTCCTCAGCAGGTCCTAGGAACATAACTCCTCTGTCTTGCAAATTAAACAAAGAATGGGTAGTAGTGCTTCCATTTTCAAGAGATATTAATACTCCATTAGTACGGCGAGCTAATTTCCCGCAATATGGAACATAATCATGAAAGCTATGATTTAAAATCCCTGTTCCTCGAGTAAGATTTAACAGTTGTGACCGAAATCCAAATAATCCACGTGTCGGGACGACAAATTCAAGCCTAACTGTCTCCGTTCCCGTATGAATCATATTTTTCATTGTTCCTTTTCGTTGACCCATCGACTCCATGACTGTTCCCATATATTGTTCTTCAACATCTACAATTGCAAATTCCTCCGGTTCCATTGTTTTATCTTTAACCTTTTTTAAAACAACTTGTGGTCTGGAAATAGAAAATTCGTAACCCTCTCGCCTCATGGTTTCTATGAGAATAGTAAGGTGTAGCTCACCTCTACCCGAAATCTTGAATGTATCATTGGAACTTCCCTCTTCAACCCGTAAAGCCACATTTTGCTTAATTTCTTTAAATAGTCTTTCACGCAGTTGTCTTGATGTAACAAACTTACCCTCTCGCCCGGCAAATGGTGAATTGTTGACAAGAAAATTAATAGATAGTGTTGGTTCGTCAATTTTTATTAAAGGTAATGCTTCTGGACTACTCCGCTCAGTAATCGTTTCTCCAATATCCACATCTTTCATTCCAGCAATAGCGATAATATCTCCCGTCACGGCATCTTGCGTCTCTTTTCGTTGTAGACCCTCAAAGGTAAATATTTTGGAAACTTTAAAATCCTCTTTATCACCCGATCGTTTAATCAAAGTGTATTGTTTACTCGAATCATAACAACCTCTTTGGATCTTCCCAACCGCAATTCGCCCCACGTAGTCATTATAGTCAATGTTGGAGATCAACATTTGAAATCCACCCTTTGGATCAGCTTTATGTGGCTCAACTTTATCAATTATCAGATCTAATAAAGGTTTCATGTCTAGATCTTGTCCACTTGGTTCCACTCGACAAAATCCCTGTTTAGCAGAAGTGTATATAGTGGCAAAGTTCAACTGTTCATCTGACGCTCCTAGGTTTACAAAAAGATCAAAAACTTCATTTATCGCCTTTTCTAGGTCAGCACCTGCGCGATCAATTTTATTCACAACAACAATGGGTTTTAATCCTAAGTCGAGCGATTTTTTTAAAACAAACCTAGTTTGGGGCATGGGACCTTCATATGCATCAACTATTAGCAAAACTCCATTCACCATTTTTAAAATGCGCTCAACCTCTCCTCCAAAGTCTGCATGGCCCGGGGTGTCTACAATATTAATTTTATAATTCTTATATTGAATAGAAGCGTTTTTTGAAAAAATAGTGATACCTCGTTCTTTTTCTAAATCATTGCTGTCCATGATGCATGATCCCGCCAGCTCATTTTCTCTAAACATACCACTCTGCCGCAATAGACAATCAACAAGCGTGGTTTTCCCATGATCGACATGGGCAATAATTCCAATATTTCTAATATGTTCATTGTTCATGGTGTTATATAAAATATTCCTCTCACATTTAAATCCTAATAAAACTAATTGATTAACATAACGGACCAGTTTCAGATTATATCTTTTTTTTAGTAAATCCAAAGCAAATACTGCTCTAAGAAATTATTAACTATCAATAATTAACCTAATCTGTGTAATTGATGATTTTGCTATTTTAATTTTCTGCAAACCATTATTATAGAAAATTTCTAATATAATTATGAAAAATGTTATAAGAAAGATTAATTTTATTAATAATGCTTTTCTTATTGGAGTAGATGATTTTCCCAAAAACAAAAAAGAACTACCTAGTACCGCTACCAGATAAATCTGGTTCAGTGCTTATAGTTAAACAATAAAAGATCAATAAAAACTGTTAATATCAAAATTATTTTTTTAAAACGACGGTGTGTCAGACTTTTTTGATTTAGAAAATATTTTTCCCGTTAAGCTCTGACCCCGTAGGTCAACCATTATCATGCCCAAGAATTTCCAGAGATTTTTTGAGAACAGCTTCAACCGAATGATCCATACAAATTCGATTCTGACATGGGTCTGGTGGAAGACATTGAGACATCAGCAAATCCCGACACGGAACATCTCTATAAAAAAGAAAGCTCTTTTCTTTATGAATATCTTGGTCGTAATAAGTATTTTTATAATCTTGAGGCCCCATTAAAACTATCGTCGGAATATTTAATGCTGAAGAAATATGCGATGGGCCAGAAGCATTATCTATCATTAAATCCGCTCTAGAAATTAGAGCTATACTTTTTCTTAATGACCCCGCATGAATAAAAACCCCTTTTACTTGCTCACGAAGTAATTTTGCAACTGATTGCTCTTTTTCTGAAAAACAACCCAAAATTTGATGACCATGGTTATCTATTAACATACGAGAAAGTACAACAAACCTTTCCATTCCCCAGTTTCTGTTGTCTTGGGAGGAAGAGGGGTGAATTATTATTAGCTTTTTTAAAGGGTTTATTTTTTCCTGCGCCAAAAAACCTTCAGTCCATTTTATTTCATCATTTGTTATAAAAATTTCTGGTTTTTTTTCTATGCGATTCAAACCAATAGCCCGCAGACAATCTAAATCTCGTTCAATTGATGTTCTATCAAGCTCATGGTCACAACCAATTAAAACATCTGAGTATTTTTCACGTAGAAAATGACTCCTATTGATTCTCCAGCGGGCCTTAATTTTTTTTGCTATTTTTGAAGAAAAATTTCTAGAATGTAAATTGATAATGAGGTCAAATTTCTTATCACTCAAAGCTTTTATAATTTTTTTTATTTCATGTGACGAAGAATTTCCTGATAAGCCATGTATTTCGTCTACATTAGGATTATTTTCAAATAGGGCCGTACAAAAATTAAACGTTAAAACTGAAATCGACACATTGGGCATAAAAGTTTTGAGATTTTTTAAAACAGGCGTTGCCAAAACTGCATCTCCCAATCCTCGGAGCTTAATAACTAAAACTTTTTTTACCGAATTTAATTGATCTTGAGTCTGCTTACCACTACGAATATATTTCTCATAATATCTAAGGTATCCCAATACTTCACTCATTACGTCGAGCAAGGAAAAGGCAAATCCTTCGAAACCTTCACGTATTCCCCTGCATACGATTAAATTTCTAAAAATATTTGGCAGCGGTCCTATCAGTGCTTTTGAAGTTAGTTTTAATTTATTAAGGCTAGGGTTTTCCTGGTATAGTTTATCGGCAGCTTGATCAGCTCGATATTTTGTATTTTGAATTCCCTCGAAAATATTATTTTCACCAAAGTAATTTGATTCTCCTGTCAAGGGAAGCTTATCTAAGCTCATTAAATAAGCCAACTCTGGAGTTTTTTCTACTCCACAAAATAGTAACCCAGAAATTGGATCATGGGTCCATTGAAGTTGATATTTTAAACGTTGTTTAAATAAAATAATATTTCTTTTTATTGGGAACCAAGTTTTCTGGCCTGGGTTTGATTTAGCAGTTTCTAGTATCGATTCTTTTAGAACCGTTGACAAATATTCTCTACTCTCCAATAACAAGTACCAAGAAGATTCCTTCGATCGAATCCCTTTTTCCCAAAGTTCTAATAAGTTAAACGAATCGGTTTTAACCCAAGCTTTCTTTAGATCGTCAATTTTTTCTGTTATTAAATTACAATAAGGCCCAACCACCACAATATCATTAAACCATAATTGTAAATCTAGAATGACGCCCTGCAAATGACGATCAGATCCCCTATGCGCAATGATAACTGTTATATTATTTTGAATTAAACTTGATGGCATTAAAGTAAATAAAAATATATTTAAAAATATAGATCTAAAGTATTCGAAATATTACTAAAAAACAATCTAGTAAAATGTGCTTTACCGTTCTCTATCGTTTTTATAATATTCTTATTCTTTTCTATTCCCGATATAATTAAACCCCTTTTTGCCCCGACTATAGAAAAAGTTAACCCGATATATCCCACCCCAACAACACCTATTTTTTTCATGTAATGTCCTCAGAAAAAAGATATTGTTTGCCTTCTAAAACTGAAAAATAAAAAATAACGAGGGGAGATTGTTTTTTTATTATCATTGTAAATTTTTTCTTTGATTCTTATATTTAAAATTTTTATATATTATATTTTAAAACTAGTTAGCAATAAGTAGCTTAGTAAAAATATATAAAATTTATTTTAGCCTATTTTAAACATTAAAAAATGAATGGTGATAGTTTTAGACGCTAGTCAAACGAATTTAATTATAAGCTCTCATTAAAAATTCAATTAATATCCGATATTCCAGCAGAGTGGTAGGAATTGTTTTATTTTAAAATAGTCCCTTTTTTAATTTTGCTGATGAAGTTTACCCAGCTAATACAGTTATAATCAATTGCTTCAACTTAAGATTCAAGGCTCAATAAAGTGTATATAATAATGTAGTAACTTATTCCTTTTCAAACAGGAGCTCAGCAGTGAGTCTTTTTTTGAGATCTTCTTGTAAAATTAGAGATAACTATTAATAAAAATTTGACATCTGGGCATGACAAGTTTAAGCGAATACTAATTTAATGTTTTTTAATCTAGGTTATGCTTGTTTCTACTGGTTTGTTGCTTTTTTCAAAATATCATCCACTTTATCAATAAGATCACACCGCTCCTGGTTAGTCTGGTCTATCCTACGCTTAAGTTGTACTATTTCCGAATCCGGAAGATCTTCACGTCTTACCTCGTCTTCCAAATGCCACATACGATTGTTACGGACTGCCAATTCACTTACTGCCTCTCCTAATTTATTTACATTGTCGAAAGAAGAAACGTTAGTGTTGTAGTAAAGTTTAACTTTTTCGTCACATATCTTCACATCGCCAGCCAAAGCCGCAACCAGAAAAGCATCTATTTCATTTCGAAGTTCCTGACGCTGACTATCAACTAAGTCTAGTTTGGCCTTAAGTTCCTTAACTTTTGTATCAGAAATATCCCCTTTTTGAATAGACTCATCCAAATGCCAGTATCGAAGGCTTTTAATTGATAGTTTGTCGATTAAGCTTCCCAGTGTTTCTGCCATATCAATGTCCTTAAAAATTTAGATTACAAGTTCGTAGCCATCTATATCCCTAGTTAGATTCGGGCTAAACTAACATACTGATTCGTTAGGTTCAACTAGTTTCCAATCCTCTCAAATACACAGTTATCTACTTTTGACCTAGCTACAAAGCCATATAGGAATTTATTTATAATCTCGCTCGCATATAATTCAATATGGGGTTGAATTTTTTGATTTCCCCGCAAATTAATTAGCAAATATGTTAAGTATATTTCTTAACTTTATTCTCTTGCCCCAAAAACTATTAGATATACTTTTATCTAATTATTTAGTTATAGTGTTATAAATATTTTTAAGATATAAGGAGCGTTGGTGAAGCTACTTTGGTTTTAAAGTGGGCTGGTGATTTAAGCTAGATTAGCTCTAGTGTTTGCAGCCTTTAAACTGCTTTACGCTAGGGATTTATTGCACAATACTATCCACTCTGATACAATTTGTCCCAAAAAAAATATTATTGTCTCATATAATAATTAGATATTTTATTTAACCCCCCTTTTGACTTTTCAACTGTTCACTTAATTATGGTTTCAAAAAAAGTAGCTTTAATTACTGGCGTTACAGGCCAGGATGGATCATACCTTGCTGAATTTCTTTTAGATAAAGGGTATGAAGTGCATGGTATCGTTCGACGTTCTAGCACTTTTAATAGATCACGTATTGAGCACTTGCGACAAGAAAACTCGCTTAACAAAAATAAATTTAATTTGCATTACGGCGATTTGTTAGACTTCCAAAGTATAGATAATGTGATTTCTAGCGTACGGCCTGATGAAATATATAATCTAGCCGCTCAGAGTCATGTCGGCGTAAGTTTTGGGACATCTGAGTACACGGCTCAGGTAAATTCACTCGGTCCTATGAGGGTTTTACAATCTCTCGTTTCTAATGGCCTTAACGAAAGTTGTCGGTTTTATCAAGCATCTACCAGCGAAATATTTGGAAAGGTTTTGGAAATTCCTCAAACAGAAAAAACTCCATTTTCTCCGAGAAGCCCCTACGGGGCAGCTAAAGCACATGCTCACTGGACTACGGTAAACTTCCGCGAGGCGTTCAACATATATGCTTGCAACGGAATAATGTTCAACCACGAATCTCCTAGACGTGGAGAAAATTTTGTAAGTCGTAAAATTACTCTTTCATTAGCTAATATTCTTGCTGGGAAACAAGATAAAATAATTTTGGGAAACCTTGATGCTCTCCGTGATTGGGGTTTTGCTAAAGACTACGTAGAAGGAATGTGGCTTTCCCTTCAGCAACCCAAACCGGATGACTATATATTTTCTACGGGCCAACAATATAGCGTTCGTGATTTTATTCTTGAGGCATGCGGACTATGCGGGATTGATATTGAATGGCGAGGATCTGGTTTAGATGAAGTAGGTATCGATAAAAATACAAATCGTGTTTTAGTTGTAGTTGATGCTGCTTTTTTACGTCCGACTGATGTTGATACTCTTCTCGGTGATTCAAGTAAAGCCCAAAAGGTATTAGGCTGGCATCCTAAAACATCTTTTAAAGAACTTGTAAGTCTGATGGTGGAATCTGACCTAAAAATAAACGGACTAGTCCCTGAAAAATTTCTTAAACCATGCAAAACCAATAACTGATGGTAAGATAATTATTCCTTAAAACGCATTTACATTGTGTAGTATCCATTTTTTTTACAGGTATGGCAAATCGTTTCCAAATCATTAGGTTTGTCTAGTAGCTCTTTTCTCGCCGCAACATATTTTTCACCGTTCCAAATATCTTCGAACTCTTGCTCAAAAATATTTCCCATTCGATCTTTTTCCTCTGTATGAACACAACTACAAGGAAAAACATCTCCATTCCAATTTACCATAACTTCCTGCCATGGTTTTTTGCAGAAATCTAAGGACTTTTTCCTCGTTTTAGTTTCCATATCGTAACTATTATATTGAGGGTTATCTGGAAGCCACTCGCTGTATTTATCAATCATCTTATCAACTGGATTAAGATAATCATCCTTCAAATTGGTTCTTACGCAGTCAATTTTAATTGGAATCCCAAAACCCTTTGCCATTTTTTTTGCTTCCTCAACCTGGTGTTCATTCTGCTTCATCACAATAAAATCCCAGATCACTTTAGTATTAGATTTGGATGCGTTTTTTTCTGTTATAAGCTTTTTTAGATTGCTAAATACCATTTCAAGATTTCCACCTATTCGATATTTTTCATAAACTTCTTGCGTTGTTCCATCGATAGAAAGATGCAAAGCATCCAAGTTAGAATTTAGTAATCCCTTAATTTGTTCATCAGTTATAGCATTCAGATTAACGCTAGTAACAGATCTTATTTTATATGGCTTCTGCGAGGCATACCTTATCATTTCAACAAATGATTTATTTAATAGTGGTTCACCCCATGAATAAAGCTGAACTGTTTGAGCCCACTTACTGAAAACATCAACAACATTTTTAAATTTATCTAGCTTAAACAAACCATATGCAACACTGGTATCACCTAACCCGGTAGGACAAAGGGGGCATTTTAAGTTACAGTGGTTTGTTGGCTCTAGCGTAATCATTTTAGGCATTCCAATTGCCTTAGAAAGGCCAAGCCTATAGCCCAACTTAATTTTAATTCGATTTATTCTCTTTCGGAGTTCAAGCATTAAAACCTACTCTAATTTGTATAGTTCTCTTGCTACTTTTATTTCTAAAAGATCGGTATAGGTGGACTGCCCCCCGCCTATTAAAAAATAATAAAGTTATGCAAATAACCGCTAATTAGCATTGTATAATAACACTTGTTCAAAGTTCAGGCCAAGATATAATAGATTACTTCTAGATTAACAAAAGGAAACTTATTATGGCTGATAGTGAACGTCGGTTTTCGTTGGACCCGATCAAGGTTGATCCCTCGTTACAAAATCGTATTTTTTCAGCAGATGGTGATGAAAAAGTTGGCGAATGGGATGGTGAAGATATTAATGATCTGGTAAAGGAACTAGATCGAATAGAAGAGCGTGTTGATGCAAACTATAATAGCCTACCACACTCAAGTAATATCCCCGAAGATCTGAAAGGAGCTATTGAAAAAGATTGTTCGATCTGGACTTGTGATACCAAGGGAAACTGTTTGATAGGAGAGCAAGGAACAGACATTAAATCGGCGGATCAAATTCGAGATATGTATACTTTAAAGTACGGAAGCCTTGAAGCTTTTAAGGAAAAAATTAGAGTAGAACGAGAAAAATTTATAGCGGAACTAAATTCTAGATCAAAACCTCAATAAGTTTTTAAAGTCAACTACCTATGATATTTTTAACGTAAAAAATCAAGCAGAGATGGTTGAATAATTCGTGCCGTTGAGCTTAAAGAAGCCTGGAGAGCCGTTTCCATAGCTGCAAACTCTGATGCCGCCTCTACTAAATCCGCTCCCTCAATGCTCGATATTTGTTCATTCTGATTAACAATATTCTGTTGGTGAGTTTGTTCAGTAGAATTCATCCTTCTAGTAACCGCCCCATAAATTGCCCTCGATTCGTTAATACTTTCCAACCCTGAATCTAAATTAGCAAGAGATCCTAGAATAGCAAACGTGTCATCATGTTCCATTGCTTGCTTTAATTTAATAAGGGTATTGATTACATTTCTCCCGCCACCTATCCCAAGTGCTTCAGCCGTCGTATCCGTCCCAACATTGTTAACTACAGCTATAGAGGAACTGTTATTTGAAACCACTTGGAGAGAATTCCCCGCACTGTCGATTGACGCAGTTACTGTGCCAGAAGCCGCCGCATTAATCAGGTCAATAACTCCACCTATTGTTGTCGCAGAATTTAGACTTACCACACCTGAAGCCGCACCATTAATAATTTTGATATCTCCAAGAGTCAAACCTTGTCCACCATTTAGCTCTGAAATATTAGTATTTGTCGATAAAGCGGCGTTCAGGTCCACTCCTTCAATATTCCCATCTTTCTTGCCCAGAATTCCTAAACTTGATGCGGTTCTTCCCCCATCTACTTCACTAACCGTTAAAGAGTTTTTTATTACGGAACTTGAATCAGTAATGGTAATTCCATTACCGGAACTGTTGATAGAAGCTGTTATGTTTGACGACACATTATTTATAGTAGTAATTAAATTTGCTATTGTCATCGTTGAAGAAACACCAATGGTTTTACTGTTGCCCGCTCTATCGGTAACTGAAAATGAACCCTCCGTAATTCCGGCTCCCCCATTTAAATCGGATAGTCTTGTAGATGTGTTAATATCAGGATTCAAGTCTGTACCCAAAACCTCTGATCCAGGTATAGTTATTTTTATATTAGTATTTTCTTCTATTTTAATTAATAAGTTGTCTGAGTTTCCTTTATATACAGCGCCTGAGGCACTTACTTCAAAAGGGGTTGCGTTGACATTTGTACCGGAAAAAAGAAACATATTTTTAACTTTTGCATTGGCTTGCTGAAAAACAGTAGAAATAATATTTTCTAGTTCTGTTTTTGCATACCGTCTGGTTTCAGATGTTGACATGCCGCCTAGCTCAACAATAGAAAGCTCCTTTGCCCGAGATAAACTCACCCCAATTGATTCAAGTGCTGATTCTCCGCGTGATAAAAAAATTTGATTATTGTTAATATTACGATCAAATTGTTTTATTTTTTGTATACTTGTCCGTAATGCTAAAGTATCACGCATTCCAGATGGATCATCAGATGGTTTATGAATTTTTTTTCCTGAAGTTATTTCTTTTTGCGCATTGAACATGTCTTCCGTAATGCGAAAAATATTATTCAATGCATTTCGTTGCTGTGTTTGGCTGGTTACTCGCATTACCATGTTGACTCTCCGTCTATGATTCTCTTCTAATAAGACTTACATCCGGTTCAATGTATCAAGCATTTCATCGACCATCGAAATCATCCTCGCTGATGCGTTATAGGCTTGTTGGAATTTAATCATCTTTATCATTTCTTCGTCAATAGAAACACCTGAAATACTTTCTCTTCTACTATTTAATTGGAGCATAACTCCTTCTTGTTGACGCAGTATTGCCTGAGCGGAAAAAGATTCAATTCCTATTGTGCTTACTACAGCATTATAATATTCATCAAAAGTAAATGAACCCGCATCCGAACTCCAAGTTACGCTATTAAAAGCCAATTCATTTTGTAAGTTGGCCATTCGTAAAGCATTACCCCCATCACCACTAGTCGTAGTCCCTGCGGCTATTTTTTGCCCGTTGGCAATAATTTTACTTGAGACCGAGAATAGACTGGCCGCATCTTCAGATACAGAAAATTTAACTTTATCACCTGAAGCCGCATCTCCGGAGACAGTAACCGCAAAACCATCTTTAACATTAAAAGTGGTTCCCACAGCAAATGTATATGTTCCTGAACTTGCGTTTGTTGTCAGGTTGTTTAAGTTAAATGAATTGCTACTGGTAAACACCATTTCAAACTCATCTACAGAAACGGTAGTGGGGCTAGCATTAGTTATACTGACAGAAGCCGTGCCGGTATTATTTACGTCATGATTAACTGTGGCATCAAGAGGTGTAAAAAAATCCAGCCCAGAACTCCCATCAACACCAAAGCCTTCCCTATGAATGCTGTTAAACTCCTGAATAAAAGATGCACTAAGGATATTCATTTTATCGAGGATGGATCCTACTTCTGTATCTCGCATATCCAAATAACCACGTAACTGACCCCCCTTAATTGTAGACGTTATATCCTTTTTAGTTGATCCACTATTAATATATACATCCTTAAAGGATTCATTATTTGCGTTCAAGGATGTACTTAAATCAAATACTTGATCTTTAAGCACCAAAGCTGTTCCATCCTTCAACGTTATACTGATTTGATTATCTGACTCTTGGACCAGCTGTATATCAATTTTTTTTGAAAGTTTTTTGACTAGTCTGTCTCGGTTATCTCGAAGGTCATTTGCTTTATATTGTGATGTCGGCTCATTAGCATGTATGCTCTCATTTAGTTTTCCGATTTGGGTTGCAAGCGTATTGATCTCTATAACTTCCGTTTCTATTGTTGCATCAATATTTCTTTGGAGCGTAAACAACTGGTTTCCTGTTTGATTAAACGTGGAGGCCAAATGCTCTGCTTTTGAAATAAGATCTGCGCGCTCTGGTAATCCTCGTGCATTAGTTGCCAAGTCATGAACTGACCCAAAGAATGAACTAAACGCATCATTTAAACTTCTACCTGACCCTTCGTTAAACAATACTTCCAGTTGCTCAAAAATTTCTTTTTTAACTTCTGTACTTCCAGTAAGGTCTCCTTCATCCATTATTTGTGTAAACAAAAACTGATCATGAGATCTCTCAATACTTGCAACACGGACTCCTGTTCCAATTTGATGCAATCCACCATATTTGATATGACCTCTTGGTGTATTAGCCTCAAAACTAACATCTTGTCGAGAGTATCCTTCAGTTTCCACATTAGCGACATTCTGACCTGTTACCTCTATCGCCAACTGTTGAGCCAATAGGCCCAACTTTGCCGAACTCAATGTACTAAAAATATTTGTTGTCATTTTTAATTATTTATTCAAGCATCGACGCTTAGCATGCTACTATATTTTTTTGATTTTTGAATTTTTCCGTTTGCATGGTAAGGAGAAGAAGCAATTTCCCCTTCTTTATGAAGGTTCACTAGTGAATTTCTAAAAGATTCAGATGACTTTTTCATCAACTCTTGAATAGAATGGTTTAAACTACTGACAACTTGAATCTTGTTTAACAGGCTTTTTCTACTCTTGGCTAGCCTTGGATTGAAAAGGCTTTTTTGAATATTTAATAAATTTTTCATAGTTAGGTTACCATTCGAAATTCTTAATCCCTTTGCTACCTTTTTCATAATTTTAGTTCTATCTGATTCCAAAACTTGTAATTGATGCACTAGCTCATCTTTTTTTATTATTATAGGCTCAAGAGCATCTATTGAATACTCAGCAATACTGTTCCATTCTTCTTGTAAAAGTGAAATAAGCTTATCGTAAAGAACAACTTTTTTTTCCATTGTGTTTAAAAGATTCTTTAATAAAAAGTTCATTTTATTATTTTCCTAACCCTATAAATCGATTGCCGGATTAATTTTTTGAACTGAAACCCCTTTTACAGAACGGGCTTGTTTGATTTTTTCTTCTAAGCGAGCCAAATCTTTATAAATTATGTTCGCTAAGCCAATTCCTTTTTTCTTCGTCATTAATTTAGACATTTCCTCATCGTGCAAAGACTCATACATGTTTGTAGCGTGGCTATCGAACAACCCAGTTTTTTGAACAGTCGAACGCATGGATTTTAATAGTTGTTGAACAAAAATAGACTCAAATTGTTTGGATAATGATTCTAGTTGTTCATGATTTTTACTTCTTCCAGGGTTTGCCAGAGCGCTGAGTTGTGCCAAACGACTCTCCTCCATTTGAGGTAGAGTTGAATTTTGAAGTCTAATACTAGAGGGAATTAACATGAGTTTTAGTTAAGTAATTATTCTATTTTCCTTAATTTAACGTCCAATATAGTTGAGGAATTTCTACTAGTATCTAAAATTGCAAAGGTCATACCAAACCACACGACCCCACTTATAAAAAATTAACTCCTTTTAAAACATATGTTTAAAAATTTTTTTTGATGATTAATCCAATAAAAAAAGCGATAGTAAGGAAAATATTTCCCCTATCTACCGCTTATACTTTACATTTTAAACTTAGATCACATCTAGCTCGGCATGAAGTGCACCAGAAGCTTTAATTGATTGTAAAATTGCAATCAAATCACGTGGTGTTACTCCAATAGCATTAAGTCCATTCACAATATCACCCAGTGATGCACCTTTTGACATCACCAGCAACTTATCTTCTCCCTCTTCAACCGGGACCGGCGTTCTAAGTGGATTTACGGCCTCGCCTTTTTGTTCATCTGGCGAAGTAGCATCTGCTGCTGGCTCTCCCTTAATTTGAATAAATAAAGCTCCATGGGCAACTGCCACGGTTGAGATACGAACGTTTTCTCCCATTACCACGGTTCCTGTTCGCTCGTCTACTATGACGCGTGCAACTATATCCGGCTCGACATCTAATTTTTCGATGCGAGAAATTAGTTCCGAAGTATTATTTTTGTAAAACTTAGGAACTTCTACTTTTACTGTTCTACCATCTATTACGAACGCTGATTGATCTTTTAATTCATCATTTATAGCCTGAGAAATTCTTCGTGCGGTCGTAAAATCTGTTTTCTTTAATGCAAAAACTAATTCGCCTTTAGCATTAAACTCGTGAGGCAACTCTCTTTCGATTAAAGCTCCATTTACCACTCTACCTACAGTTACATGATTTTTCTGTGCACCGGCCGCCGCACCTGCGACCTCAAAACCACCTATAGATAAAGGGCCTTGTGCGACTGCGTAGGTATTACTGTCAGGTCCCTTAAGGGGTGTCATTAACAGAGTGCCTCCTTGTAAGCTTTTAGAGTCACCTACCGATGAAACAGTCACATCAATTCGGTCACCTTGGCGTGCAAACGAAGGTAATTCGGCAGTCACCATTACTGTTGCTACGTTTTTAAATTTTAACGATTCTACCTCGTTCGATGGAATGGTAACCCCCATTTTTTTTAACATATTAAATACAGACTGAATTGAGAAGAAAACGTTCGTGGCACTATCTCCTGTACCCGCGAGACCAATTACAATTCCAAATCCTATTAATTGATTAGTACGAACACCTTTTATACTGGACAAATCCTTTATACGAGCAGCAGAGGCATTATCTGAAAACATTACTATCATCAAAATCATCGGAAATAATATTTTTATAATTTGTCTCAAGATTTAAATCTCCTCGTTATTTATGTTACGGGGTGCCCAGTGTAAGAACAATTTTTGCATAGTCACCGCCTACCGAATCTGTAATTGTTATTGTGTAAGTTTCAGTTCCTGATGCTGGAACTGCAGGAGCAGTAGCTGTACAAACTGCACCGACTACTGTCACTGTTGGCATAGTGGTTGTTGTACTCGGATCATCGCGCGTAATACTACATGTGGCTGCAGCCGAACCAGTAAGTAGCGTTGGAGTTATCTCTAATGTTCCAGCAGCCTCAGAAATTGTTCCGCTAGCTGGCGCTACTACCAAAATAGTAGGTAATACGGTTACAGTTGTCGTACCTGTTACTCCGGTAGAGTCAACTACTGTCACGGTAGCAGTACCTGCGGAAGCTGATGCCAAGGCTTGAACACCTGTAAATACTCCAGTTGCTGGAACAATGGTACCTATGGCGTTACCGCTTAATGAATAGGTATATGGGGCTACACCTCCAATAGCAGTAAATGTTTGATTACCTTGCTTAAGTATCTGTGGCCCTTGTGGAATAATCGTAATCCCAGATGAAGGACCTAGCAATGCGGCCCCATCATTATCTAGGTCACCAGTACAAGCCAAAATCATGGTTGTCGATAAAAGACAAAATAACCATGTCTTTAATATATTAGTGGTTAAAAACTTTAGTTTAATTTTTTTATTCACACCCATACTTTTTAATTTATTTTAATATTTTAGAAACTCAATATTGGAACTAGGGTTGTTGCACTTGTATTTTCAACCGTAGCTACAACATATGCTGTTCCTGCAACGGTTCCTGCAGTCAAAGTACCTGTTGCCACTCCATTAACCGTCGTAAAGGTAGCAGCAGAGAGAGTACCCAAGGTGCTCGTCAATGTTATTACTGCTCCATTAACAGGAACCCCGGCTGATGTAATTACTTCCATCCGAATGGTTGCTGACCCTCCTGAACCTTTTACTATTCCTACACCTCCATACTGTGAAGTAATTCCTATTGTGTAACCTGAATAGCTAGGACCAACAATGTTTTCTATATCTTGAGTACAAGATAAAATCATGATTAAAGCGCAAGTTGTAATAAACCATGCTTTAGCTCTATATACGCAAGATAGCTTTTCTAATTTTTTTTGATTCATACCCGAAGTTTTTAAACTATTTTTAATTAGAGTCATGAAAAATCTCGGTATTCACTATTAATTTGATTTAAAACAATTTTTGCCATTTTGATCTTAAAAATTAAATTTTTAAAAGGGCCAAACATAACTTAAGGCCCGGTAGAGCCATCCTACTCGCTGTTCTTCGGCGATCACGCCATCGCCAGAATATGTAATAGATGCATTTGCGATGAGTGATGATTTAATCGTGTTATCGTAATTTACATCGGAAGGACGAATCATTCCTGTCAAAACCATCAACTGTTCTTCTTGATTTATTTTTACAGAACGTTTTCCTTCTATCATGAAATTCCCATTTTCATTGATACTTACGATGGTCGCAGCCACTGTACCGGTTAAACTTCCGCTTCTACTAGTTGTTCCGCTACCTTTATTTGCTCTCTCATTAGTCGCCCCAACTGAAGGATCAAAACCATTACCTAATCCAAGAAAATTTTTCACCCCCATATCACTGGGTAAACCCATAACTCCGGTCGTCCCAAGAGCAATTGACGCTGATTTTGAAGTGTCTGTAGTAGCAGTTTGAGTGGATGTAGCTGTCTCATCTAATATTACTGTCACAAGATCCCCAACCTTCCTTGCTTTCGTATCTTCAAAGAGTAAATTTTTTGGAGTATCTCCTGGCCATATACCGCCATCGTTAAGCTTTATGGGCTTAGCTTTATAAATTTTTTGTGGAATTACTGCTGATTTCGGATCTATAGCTTTATGAGTATTCGCACAAGCTGTTATGCCTATGAGGCTTAACATTAAAATTGCTATATTTAATGTGTTTTTATATAAGCTTATTTTTTTGCTTGTCATCTAGAATCTAACCTCGACTGTATTCCCATTAATTACTTCAGCATAAATTGTTTTTTTAGTCTCTAGGTTCACTACTTGAACAATGCTGTTTTTGAAACCATCTTCACGAACGGTTCCTGGTGCTGTAATTTTCATAGATCCTTTTCTTGCTAAAATAATTACCCTTGCCCCGCGCTTAACAGTGGGTACTTTTTTTAAATCTCTAAATTTAACTATTTTCCCGTTTTGTATATTCCTAGTTGCTGCCTTACCAATGACTTTATCGAGAGAAGTCGGAATATCTCTTAACATTCTTTCTGTTCGGGTACGCTCGATAACTACATCTGATGTGCCAATTACACTTCCTCGCTGCAATGAATTTATTGTTTTTATTACATCCTGATAAACTGCAACATTCGCATTAACTCGAAGACGTTTAATAAATTTATCGTCTACTTTTACCAAAACAGTTAGAGGAATTCGTCCTATACCTCTGGGATTATTTGTTTTCCCAAAATCAAGAAACAGTTTTCCTTCGGGTAGCTCTAAATCCTTTCCTTGATATTTTATTGATATATCGATTGACTCAGGATCCCAGTCCAAATTGTTTATCAAATAATTTTCTGCACTTGCTATTATTTCTTGTGATGTGACAATTCTGGTCTTGTCAGGCTTTGCCCAACCAATTGAACTTGTAATTAGAACGAAACCTAATACCAAAAAGAGTCCAAAAAATTTATTTTTAATCATAGTTTTTTATCTCTTTTCTTATCGCTTCATATTATTGGCTGTTTGAAGCATTTCATCGCCGGTTTGTACTGTTCTTGAGTTGGTTTCATATGCCCTTTGAGCGGATATCAAATTAACCATTTCTTCAACCACACTTACATTTGACATTTCAAGAAACCCCTGTTGGGTTTTTCCGCGAACATCAGTGTTTGGCCCGCCAACGGTTGGTGCTCCTGATGAATCTGTTTCTTTAAATGCATTGTTACCCACAGACTGTAAACCCGCCCTGTTTTGAAATGTTGCTATTTGCATCGTTCCTAAGACTGTTGGCGCGGTTGCTCCGGGTTGAGTTACAGATACACTTCCGTTTTCGTCAATCGAAATTTGCAATGAATCTGCCGGGATTGTGATTGCCGGTTCAAGCGGTAAACCGTCTGCTGTTACGACCTGTCCGGTATTATTCATCTTAAATGATCCGGCTCGGGTGTAAGCGATAGTTCCATCTGGCAGGGCAATCTGAAAAAATCCTCTTCCGGTAATTGCAACGTCCAATTGATTCTTTGTTTGAATAAAATCCCCTTGTGTATAAATTCTTCCAATAGAGCCTAACTTGGTACCCAGTCCTATTTGACCACCTGTTGGTATCTGATTTCCATTTGGAGACAGGGTTCCGACCAACCTTAAGTTTTGATAGAAAAGATCTTGAAACTCTGCGCGACTTTTCTTAAATCCAGTTGAGTTTACATTCGAGATGTTATTAGAAATTGTTGCCACATTTATTTCCTGGGCATTCATTCCTGTTGCTGCCGTATATAAAGCTCGAATCATTTTTTTCCCTTTCTTTTGCTGGTATCGTTTTATATTTATCTCTAGACGAGTCGTCCTATTGAGTTAACTGACTTGTCATCCGCTTCATCTAAAGTTTGTATAACTTTTTGATAAGCTTCAAATGCTCGGATTGTCGTAATCATCTTTGTCATTTCTTCAATTGAGTTCACGTTTGACCGTTCTAATACTCCTTGTGAAACCTTGATATTGTCTGCTTCTATAGGTTTAGCTTGATTGTCCATCACCTTGTAGAGTCCGTTCCCCTCTTTTGCCAATACTGTAGGGTCTTCAAATTTTACCAACCCGATTTTTCCTTTTTGCTCGTTCCCAAATCCTTTACCTACGGTAATAGTTCCATCCGTTCCTACATCGATTTGCCCGCCTTGGTCCTCAATTTTTATTTTTTCTTGGGTGTTATCTAGAATGTAGTTACCATCTTGTGTGACCAGAAATTCTTGTGTATCCAGACGAAAGTTTCCGTTTCTTGTGTACCTACGACCTTGTGGTGTTTCGACTTGAAAAAATCCCTCTCCCTCTAACGCTAAGTCGAGAGGATTATCTGTCTTGTGAAAAATTCCTTGCGAATGGTCTGTATAAACCTTATCGACTGCGACATAAGATACGTTTTCATTTGAATCGTTAGGAGGGAGTAACGAATTTTTGCTTGCTTCAACACTGGAATCCTCATCAAATGGAGGCATGATTTCTCTGAACACCACACCATCTGACTTGAATCCAGCATTGTTTATGTTAGCCAGATTGTTTGCCAAGACATCCATTTTATGCTGCTGCTTAATTCCGCCTGAAGCCGCTATAATTAATCCTTCGTGCATTATATAACCCTGAAATATTTTATTTATGTCACTAAAAAGCAATACCTATACCAAATTCATTTTTTTTTTTCTTTTATAGAGCTATTTCCTGCTAAATTATTAAAATATAAGGGTTAATTTTATTTCTATTTGTTAGCGTTGCTTTTTCTTTTTTTTTTTAACTTTCGCAATTTGGGTATTTTATTCCCTTGTTTTTTTTGTATTAGGCAATTTCTTCTGTGATGGTTAATCCCTTAATTTTTAGTGTGTTAAATAAATTTTTCGTTTTATTTCAGCCCCTTGTTTTTTCTATATTTATTCTCAAATTGATATTATTTCCCCCAATTTATTGATAACTAGTTCGTATTATTCTATTAATCCAAATTGAATCTTTTTATTTCGTGCTGTAATCTGAACACTACATTATTAACTTCTAATTCTTGATTTTCATTCATATTACGGAGATACCATGGAGCATATTTCAGCCGACGAATTACACAACCGCGTACCCAACTTCAGTTCTGAGGATTTGATCTTAGATGTTCGTTCCCCCTCAGAATTTAGTGAAGGACACATCGAAGGAGCACAGAATACTCCGCATGAAGAGGTTACCAGGGAAGTGGATAGCCTTAAGTCATATAAAACAGTTTACGTTCATTGTAAGATGGGAGGTCGTGCCAAAATGGCAGCGGAAGCGCTCCAGGGGGCCGGGTTAGAAAATATTATCTGCGTCAGTGATGGTGGGATGCAACGGTGGACCGATATGGGTTGGCCTTTGGTTAAGTAGTTTTCTTTTTTCTTTAATAAATGTCGTAAAAAATAAAAAAACCGGGGAAGATCAGGCCCAAGCCGTCTCTTCCCCGGTCAATACTTAACAGACTTTATTCAGATTAGTAGTGAAGTGTATTCCACTGCGTAACCGCTTTCTGTCCGTTTCTTTCCTTGTTCTGACCATTCCAGATCGCAATCGCCATCGGCGTTTTGTTACCTGAGAACTGAGTGTCATTCTGATCGCTGTTAGTTAAGGAACGTTTGAATACAACCGACCAGCGGTTATTTCTCCAGTTACCTGCACCGTCAACATCCTGATGAGCCTGAGTAGTCAACGTACTGAATCCTTCAGCATTTAGGTCTTCTACAGCCGATACACGCATGCGAGCATCTGAAAGGATGTTACCTGTTGCACGACCCGGATTATAGACACCCTCGTTCTTGCCCATACCAAAATCGATATTGGTAGCACGCTTGCTGATGTCACCTGCTCCACGCGCCTTATAAGAAGCCGTTTTTGTACCAGGCTGTCCATGGACAGTGTCAATACCTTTCAGCTTTCCACTAGGCTCATACATGTAATAAGAACCAGAACCCATCGCCATGTATGCATACTGATCTTCCAAGTCTGCCATAGCTGAGTTGTCATTCTTACCAGCACCTTCTTTATTCCATGTAGCTTTCCACTGCCAGATGTTAACGCGTTCGCCATCTCCACCCATGGTGAACGGAGGCTCTTCGCCACTCTGATTCACCGGAAACATGATCGCGGCTTGGTCCCTATATTGCTGGGACTGAACCATGACGTCGTTTCGGGTAG
>CAZOYP010000047.1:0-20552 GCA_964584125.1 uncultured Nitrospinaceae bacterium
CGTAAAATGGTCGACCAAGTTAAACGCTCTGTAAGCGCAATGATCCCAGACCCTATCACAATGGATCCAGATCAAACACTATCTACAGCACTTCGGCTGATGGGGAAATATCATATCACTGGAATTCCTATAACAAAAAAGGGCAAGTTGGTTGGCATCCTTACCAACAGAGATCTGCGAACGGCACCAAAACACTCAACACCTATCCAAGATGTAATGACTAAATCCAAACTAGTCACTCTACCGGAAGGAGGTTCTCTCAAACAAGCAAAGAAACTTCTCAACGATAACCGCATAGAAAAACTACCTATAGTCGATAAAAAAGGGAATCTCCGAGGCCTGATCACACTTAAAGATGTTGAAAAATACGCTCAGTTTCCAAATGCAGCCAAAGACTCCAAGGGGCGTCTTATGGTCGGTGCGGCACTGGGTGTGGCACAAAACCGTATGGAACATATTGAAGATTTGATACGAGTTGGGCTTGATGTTTTAGTGATAGACAGTGCTCATGGACATTCAGAAAAAGTTTTAAAAACCATCCGTGAAATTAAAAAAACGTTTCCTAAAATCCAAATCATTGGTGGAAATGTTGCAACTGCAGAGGGTACGCGTGATCTAATCAAAGCAGGGGTAGATGCAGTCAAAGTTGGAGTAGGACCTGGTTCCATTTGCACTACAAGGGTTGTAACAGGTGTCGGCGTTCCTCAGATTACCGCTATTTCAGAATGTGCAAAGGTGGCATCAAAGAAAAATATTCCTATCATTTCAGACGGCGGGATCAAGTTGTCTGGCGACATAACCAAGGCTATCGCTGCCGGAGCGCATACAGTTATGATAGGTTCTCTCTTTGCTGGAACAGAAGAAAGCCCAGGCGAAAAAATTCTCTACCAAGGTAGAAGCTATAAAGAATATAGAGGAATGGGCTCTGTCGCTGCTATGAACCAAGGGTCGAGCGATCGCTACTTTCAAGAACTTGAACTTTCAGATAGCAAACTAGTTCCAGAGGGAGTCGAAGCACGTATTCCTTATCGAGGAGGGATTGCCTTCACTGTTCATCAGATGCTAGGAGGAATCCGAGCCGGGATGGGTTATTGCGGAACAAAAGACATAGAAGAACTAAGAAAAAAATCAAGTTTCATTAAAATTACCTCAGCTGGTCTTCGTGAAAGTCATGTCCACGATGTTATTGTTACTAAAGAAGCCCCTAACTATCACGTTGAATAAGTAGGTTAGGCTGGCAACTATCAAGAAAATTTTAATTTAATGCCACAGCCTCTTGAGAAAACTTTAACCGCCACACTGCACGAACAACCAATTCTTATACTTGATTTCGGGTCTCAGTATACTCAAAACATCGCGAGAAAAGTTCGCGAAGCACAAGTCTTCTGCGAAATTTATCCCTACAATAAATCAATTAACGAAATTAAAGCTTTGGATCCAAAAGGAGTTATTCTATCTGGTGGGCCGGCTAGCGTTCTTGAAAAAAATGCGACTCTTTGCGATAAAAAATTATTCGAGTTAGACATACCTATATTAGGAATTTGCTATGGAATGCAATTGACTGCTCACATGCTAAATGGGAAAGTTTCACCCGCGGACAATAGAGAATACGGGCGTGCTCAACTTAAAATTCAAGAATTTTCGCGCCTGCTCAAAAATGTAAAAAGCAATTCCACTATATGGATGAGCCACGGTGACCTTATTAAAAAATTACCAAAGGGGTTTAAATGTACCGCCTTTACAGACAACTCCCCGATCGCTGCGATAGAAAATCCAATAAAGAAAATATATGGCCTTCAATTTCATCCTGAAGTAGCTCACACAACCAATGGTACCACCTTACTAAATAATTTTATTTTTGATATTTGCAAATGTCATAAGAATTGGAAAGTCAACTCACTTGCTGAGTATTCGATCCAAAATATTAAAACCCAGGTGGGAAGTGGGCATGTCTTATGTGGGTTAAGTGGTGGTGTTGATTCTTCGGTTGTCGCTATTTTGGTACATAAAGCCATAGGCAACCGATTAACATGTATCTTTGTAGATAATGGTTTACTTAGAACAAATGAACGCCAAAATGTGGAACGCGCATTTAGGGACAACTTTCATATCAATCTCGAGGTTGTGGATGCTGCTGACCGTTTTCTAGAAAAACTTAAAGGAGTAAGCGACCCGGAAAAAAAACGTAAGATAATCGGTAAAACCTTCATCGAGGTTTTTGAAGAAGAAGCGAAACGACTTGGAAGTTTTGAATACTTGGCACAAGGAACACTGTATCCGGATGTCATCGAATCTGTTTCGTTTAAGGGAGGACCATCAGTAGTTATAAAATCCCATCATAATGTAGGCGGTCTGCCAGAAAAGATGAGCCTCAAACTCATTGAACCACTCCGTGAATTATTTAAGGACGAAGTGAGAAAACTTGGAAGTGAAATTGGCCTACCTGAGGCAATGATACAACGTCAACCATTTCCCGGACCTGGACTAGCAATCCGTATCATCGGCAATGTAACGAAAGACCGTTTAAAAATTCTACAAGAAGCAGACAAAATAATTCTTGAAGAAATAAAAAAATCGCACCTCTACAATAAGCTATGGCAATCGTTTGCGGTTTTGCTTCCGGTTAAGACGGTAGGTGTTATGGGTGATGCCCGTACCTATGAAAACGTTATTGCAGTCCGTGCAGTCACTAGTACTGACGGAATGACAGCTGACTGGGCCCACCTCCCCTACGAACTGCTTGCACAACTTTCAAATCGAATCATCAACGAAGTCAAGGGTGTTAACCGAGTAGTCTACGACATTAGCTCCAAACCACCTGGGACCATTGAATGGGAATGAAATAAACATTTTTAAAACAAAATAAATTTTTAAAAATCAATAAGTTGTATTTTTGATCTGAGCTTCGTAAACATCAACACCATTGATTAGTATTTTTTTTGAGGTCATCAGTGAAGTGGTTTCAATGAACAAGCTCTCTCGTTCGTTCCCAATCCCCCCCTCTTCTCTGATATACTCCTCAAATTCCAAAAATCCTAAAGAGTTCCATCATGCGAACCATTTGGAGAAAAGTTATGAAAATCAAACAACTCACATTTTTACTTTCACTATTCTTGTCGTTCACTTGTCTTACTGGAAACTCATTTGGTTTTAGTGAGAGTGATTTGCAGATATTGAAATTGAAGAAAGACTGTGTCAACTGTGATCTGTCAGGTGCGGATCTGAGTGGATTAGACCTGAGTGGGTTGGACCTGAGAGAGGCAGACCTCACTAAGGCAAATCTGAGTAAGGCAGACCTGACTAAAGCAAAATTGATAACAACAAACCTGAGTAAGGCAAAGCTAACTCAGGTAAAGCTGACTCAGGCAAAACTGAGGAAGGCAAATCTGAGTAAGGCAGACCTAACTGAGGCAAATCTGACTGAGGCAAACCTAAGTCAGGCAGACTTGAGTGAGGCAGACCTAACTGAGGCAAACCTGACTGATGCAGACTTGACTAAGGCAAAATTGATAACGGCAGACTTGACTAAGGCAAATCTGAAAGGGGCAGACTTACAAGGTGCAGACCTGACTGATGCAGACTTGACTAAGGCAAAATTGATAACGGCAGACTTGACTAGAGCACGCCTAAAGGGGGCAGACTTACAAAGGGCAGACCTGACTGATGCAGACCTACAAGAGGCAGACCTGAGAGAGGCAGACCTGAAGGAGGCAAACCTGACTAGGGCAGACATGACTAGGGCTCACCTGACTAAGGCAAACCTGAAGAGGGCAAACTTGACAGAGGCAAACCTAAAAGGGGCAGACCTGACTAAAACAAACCTGACTAAAGCAAACCTGAAGGGGGCAAACTTGAAAAATACAAAAGGACGGTTTTAAAAGTTTCTATCTGCAAAAAAACCACTTAAACTTACCGAAATAAAACTACTGAATGAGAATAAGACCCCCTCTAGAATTAGGCAGGGTATTTAACTACAACCTAGTTTTTTAGAAGAAGTTGCCAAATTAATTAATCAATTCATTTTAAAAATAATACCATTAAGAAGATAGAATATTAAACCTCTCTCGATTGCCTTTGGGTTCTAGCGTTATTATTCTAGCTGGGAAATAAGTCTCCAAATTTCTTTTAGGATTCTCTATTGCTTACACCTCAGATAAAATTTTCATTTTCAATATTAACTAAATTCTTTGTAGGTTTAATAATTATTTGGTTTTTAAGTGAAATTATTTACTCCTTTAAAAACCGAAATGATTGGGTTTCGCTAGGAACTCGCTTTGATCCCTACCTTGGTTGGGTCAACACCCCCAACTACACGTACACTTCTAATGGAATACAATACAATACTAATGAAATGGGATTTCGATCCGCCACAATAGATTCATCAAAAGATCATATTTTAATTCTGGGCGACTCTGTGGCTTATGGAGCCGGGAGTAAAGAAGATAAAACCATAGCATTTTTATTGAATCAAAATTTTCCCCAGTACCAAGTTATAAACATGGCAACGCCTGGGTATGGAATAGATCAATATTATTTAATTTTAAAAAAATTTATTAAAAAAACTCGACCCAAAATTATAATTACGGTGCTTTACACTGGAAATGATATCGCGGATACAAGCCAGGACTCTTTATTTGGAATCAACAAACCTTTTTTTAATATAGAAAATGAAAAATTAAAGAATTTAACCCCCAAAATATCTAGATTCTCTTGTCAAAATACTTTCACCAGAAGTAAGGTAAATAGTTTAATTCCATTAATAAAACTTCAAAAAGTTTTTTGTTCAAATCAAGAATTAGATTTAAATTCTACTAAACTAGTTGTTAAAAATTTATTGAAACAAATTTACCATCTTGGTAAAAAACAAAACGCCGATTCAATATTTATTTTATCGCCTAATTTAATAGGTAGTCAGTGGCTTAATTGCTATTGGGAAGGAAAACCGAAAAACTGCCAAAACCTGGATAGTGGGTTTCATCAAAACCATAGAACTTTAAAAGGAATTCTAGAAGAAAACGAGTTACCTTTTTTAGATCTTAACAACTCTTTCTTATTAAACAAAAATGGATCAATAGGCGAACTATCAAATTTATATAATCGTAGCGGCGATGATCTCCATCACTATTCGGCAAAAGGGAACCGCCTTGTTACCAAAATTTTAACGGAACTT
This sequence comes from uncultured Nitrospinaceae bacterium, assembly GCA_964584125.1. GTDB lineage: Bacteria > Nitrospinota > Nitrospinia > Nitrospinales > VA-1 > Nitromaritima. The sequence continues at coordinate 5,171 of CAZOYP010000047.1, forward strand.
ATTAATAAATATTTAAGCCATTTAAAGCCAAAGCAATCGATTAAACTTCTTTCCCCAGAAGCAAATAATAATAAAAAAATTGCTTTAAATATGATTAAAAAAGGGGAGTTTGAAAAATCTCTGGAATTATTAAAAGTAATTAGCATGCAATACCCGGAGCAATCGGAGTTAAATTTTTTATTGGGACTATCTTTAAAGGGATTAAATCGCCACACACAAGCTTTAGAAGCTTTTCAAAAAGCAATCGATTTAAACCCATCAAATTTTCAAATTCATAATTTGATGGGTTTAACGTATTTAAAAATTGAAAATAATATTAAGGCAATCGAGGCTTTTAAAAGTTTATTAAAAACCATGCCTGACTTTGCAGACGGACACTTTAATTTAGGTTTGGCTTTTGAAAAAATTGGGAAAGGGTTTCAAGCTATAACCCACATGGATTTGTCTCGAAACTTATATCTAAATTCAAAAAATCAATTAATGGCGGGTTTGGCGCAAAAAAAAATAAATTCTTACTCTAGAAAATATAATATTACACCTTCACAGAAAAAAAACAACTTGCTAACTGATAGACTTTTTAACCTTTCTCAAATTAAAAAATTTCAAAAAGCATTAATCCATTATCCTAATGACTTGGATCGCCGCTACCAACTAGCTCAAAAATATTTAGATACCGGCCAATTAGAACTGGCGCAATCCGAATTTGAGACTCTATTAAAAGACTATCCTGAGGGAGCATTAATGTGGAATGACTTAGGTTTTTTATTAATAAAGTCAAACCGCCTTGAAGAAGCCGCCGCAAAATTAAAAAAAGCACTGGCAATAAATCCCGATTTTGCAAACGCTCATTTTAATTTAGCAACAGTAATGGAAATTTTTGGAGAAAATGAAAAAGCTATTAATCACCTAAAAAAAGCCTTGGCATTTTATCGCCGATTTCACGAAACTAATTTCGCGGAATTATCTGAAAAAGCCTTAAACAGGATATCTAAACCAGACGCATCTAATTTAAAAAATTAACTTTAAAAATAAAAACTAACTTTTTCGTCATCACCTACAGTTACTTGATCGCCCTCCTTAAACTTTCCACCTAAGGTCTAAGAAACTAAAGGATCTCTTAATATATTTTTGAATAACTCAAATGAAAGGTTTTGGTCCACAAGCCGGACCGTAACCTTTGTCAGTTAATAAGCCCTTCACATCATCATTTATATTTATAGTTATTTTTCTTTCACCGAGTCTCTTTTGAAGAGCGACCAACTGAAGATCAATGATATTTTTAATTTGAGCTTTACCTAAACTTCTAAAATCACAAAATTGCCGATTCTTTTCAGGAATTTTGGTCAAAAATATTTTTTTAATGTTGAAAAAACTCATTCATATCTTTTTCTCGAATACCAGATGTATAGAAAACGGTGTTTGATATTCTTTTGGGATATCCTTGAATTCACGGTCATGAAAACTTCCCTTGCCATAAATTTCATCTTTATTGGGTGATTTAAAGATTAAATCATATCCGTTTTTTTTAAAAAAATCGAAAAATTCCCAGGAATTGATGAAACGACATGGTGTATGTTTATTAAAAATCTTCTGGGAACACAAAAAAGTTTTAGTTTCGCCTGACATCAAACGTGTGAATATGAAATATTTTGGTTGAAAGGCTATTAAATCCAGAAGATTTTTTTGGTAATCAACATAGTATTGAACAGAAGAATTTACATAAACCACGTCAAACTTTGCTAACGACGGACTTGGAAGGTCTGAAATAAAATTTATTTTTATCGACCTACTCCCCTCGCCAGTTTTTTGCCTACAAGTTTTTGGTTCTAAAGATCTCCTCGCTTCACTTTTTTTTATAAATTCTTCTCCTATTTGCAAAAAAGCGGGGCTGTCAAGAACTGACCATTCAACATTTTGAGGGAATGATAAATAAGGATGTAAAAAATAATAAACGAAACCTGTTCCTCCCCAGTGATCTAATACTCTAATAGTTTTTTCTTTAGATAAAAGGTTTATCAACAAACAAGGGATCATTAAATAGTTACTTAAATGAGGTAAGGGTAAAAATAAGCTTTCGTCCCTAGATGACTCTAATTGAAATAACTTGTCTTTTTGAAGTAAAATCCAATCTGTATCAGTCCAAGGATCTTCAAATAAAACCTCAGAATAGTCGGAGTAAACCCCAAAAAAACCGTATCTCCGGTTTAATTTTTTTAAAATTGACCATAAAATGGGTGGGCAGATCTGTTTTAAAATTTTTTTCATTTCATACCAAAGATAAGGAAATTATACTTAGGTCCTGCTCTTGCCGAACAAGATTTCCAGTTATTAGACATACAGACGCATTATTATCAATAAAAGATTCCATTATCAATTAAATTCAAGATTCCATTTTTAATCAACAAGAAAGAGTGTTTGATAGGCTTCGTAAAAGTTTTGAATTTTAGAACTTAAAATTATCTAAGGAGCATAGATTATAGGGCTCCGAAAGGCCTGGAACCATTGAACAAGAATGAAAACTTCCACCTAAAAATTCAATAAAGAGTCATAAATCGCTGTTGGATCTTTTCCGGAATAAAAAAAATAAATTGTAGTCTCTCTCCAACTTATCTATAGTATGCTATAAATCTGAGAGGTATTTAGATATGGAAATTCCTGGGAACGATTTTAAGATTAAAGGGAGAGCAATTCAGGATCGCGTCAAGGTCCCATCGAAAGAATCTGCAAAAATAGGTATTTCTGGAGGTACGGCCGGGACTCAAGCAAGTGATAAAATCACTCTGTCCGCTAAGGCTAAAGATAACCAAAAGCTTCTTGAAGCAATAAGAAACTCCTCTGATATTCGAGTCGATAAAGTTGATAAAACCAAAGCCGCAATCGCTGATGGAAGCTTTCATGTAGACAGCCATGAATTAGCAATGAGGCTATTTTCTTACAAAATTCGTGAATTTTTTTCCAGCATCTTTTTCCCGTCGGATAAATCAAAGACAGAACAAATGGCTAAAAAACAGGACAACGATAATTCCCCTCCCGATACTATTTATCCCATGTGGTAAGATCCGAATAGAAGATGAGCACCTCTCTAAAACTACTTAGCACCCTTTTCTTCCTATCTTCTGTCGCGCTGGTTTTCCTTGCTCCCTTCTGGTTTGTAGAACACAAACTCAAGGCAATCCCATACTCGCTTGGATGCGGACTTTTTTACCTCTTTATCCTGGACGTAGTATTTCGTTTGGTAGTCAGGATTTCTAGAGGACACTCTTATCAAATGAAAGATAAAATTCCATTTAAGAAAATACATGTAGAGCCGCACCCCTATCTCCCTTACGTTTATAAAAAAAAATTTCTTATAGGTCACACACAACCCTTACGTTATCCCCTTAATCTAGAAAAAAAATATTACATTGGTAAATATTCCACCAATAATCTGAGGCATTTTAATGGACCGGATGGTTCGAGAGATGTTGTTATTCCCAAGCCAGAAGGTATGTTTCGCATCAACTGTTTGGGGGGATCAACTACTATGAATTATATCCAACAGGGTGAGGATGGCGTAGGCTTTTCATACCCGATGGAACTTGAGAAAATCCTGAGCGAACGCTTCCCTGATAAAAATATTGAGGTGAACAATTGCGGAATGGGAGGGTTTTCAACTGCAGAAGTCCTTATCAAGTTTCTCTTGAATTCAATTGACTCAAAGCCCGATATGGTTATTTTATATCATGCTTATAACGACCTCGCACCCTCTCTAACTTCAGACTTTCAAAGTGACTATTTTCATGCAAAACGAAATTTAGGAGAAAGTTATCATCTCTATAAATGGGCATCTTTAGTCCCCTATATTCCCCTTGCACTACCAAACTATCTCATGAATTTTTACCTACCTCAAAACGTCAGACAAACCCTTCTTGGTGCTACTTCCAAAGGAACCATCGACCTTAATAATGAATTTAATGGTTTGGAAACCTATCGACGAAATATTGAACATTTAATTCACATTTGCAAAGGAAATGAGATCAGTCTGGTGTTTTCTACATTTTGCCATTTTCTTTACCCCGAAATTGAAAACAACCAACTTCAGTTAAAATATCGAGAAGGCACGCTGGATGAGAACAGAGTTCTTGAGGAATTAGCCAATAAGCATGACTTGCCATTGGTGGATAACTTTAACCTCGTTCCTTGTGAAAAAAAATATTTTGTCGATAGTGTTCATTTTTCACCTGAGGGAATGAGAGAAATTGCAAAAAATATTTCCAAGCCTATAATTACACACCTAGATTCTATTACTTTATGATGGCAAGTTTCAATCAAAGAGCAATAAAATGGATAGATTATATAAAAGGAAAGAGTATTTGGTAGGCTTCTCAAAAGTTTTGAATCTTAAAAATTGAAATTATTTAATAAATGTAGATTCTAGTCATGGGTGTTTTAATTTTAGTATTAAATTTTGCGTATGGTTGGGAGAACCTAAGTGGTAAAATCAACTGATACTGTGAGTGCGCAAAACCGTATTCGTCCGCACTTCAACTTCGATAACAGCTTCGCCCGAAGCCTTGAAGGATTTTTCGTTTCTTGCCAAGCTGAACCTGCGTCTGCGCCAAAACTGTTGCAGCTTAACAATGCATTAGCCCAAGAGCTCGGCCTTGATCCAGTTGCGCTCGACTCAGAGGCAGGTTTGGAGATTTTTTCAGGCAATGTATTACCCGAGGGTTCGGAACCGCTTGCCCAGGGTTATGCTGGGCACCAGTTTGGCGGATTTGCACCTCAGTTGGGAGATGGACGCGCGCTTCTCCTAGGGGAGATAATCGATACCCAACAACAACGCCGCGATATCCAGCTTAAAGGATCGGGCCGCACTCCGTTCTCCCGCGGCGGAGATGGTAAGGCTGCCCTTGGCCCGGTGTTGCGTGAATACCTGATCGGGGAAGGTATGCATGCGCTTGGCACTCCAACAACACGCGCTTTGGCTGCTGTTACCACTGGGGATAAAGTCTATAGAGAAACCTCTCTTCCCGGCGCCGTTCTAACCCGAGTTGCGGCCAGCCACATCAGGATTGGGACCTTTGAGTTTGGTGCTGCGCGCGGTGACGTCAACAAAGTTCGAGAACTTGCCGATTATGCAATTGCACGACACTATCCCAACACAGCCAATGCGGAAAACCCATATTTGGCATTCTTCGTAGCTGTCACCAATGCTCAGGCCGCCTTAATTGCGCGCTGGATGAATATCGGTTTTATTCACGGAGTGATGAACACCGACAACATGACGATCTCCGGTGAGACTATCGACTACGGACCTTGTGCCTTTATGGACTCCTATGCATCAGACACGGTGTTCAGCTCCATTGATAGGCATGGTCGCTATGCCTATGCTAATCAACCGTCAATTCTGTTGTGGAATCTAACTCGATTGGCGGAAACGCTGATCAGATTTGTCGATTCCGACAAGGACCGAGCTATCGAACTGCTCACTGATAGGATACAGCGAACCCAATCCCTATATGAAACTTATTGGCTGTCCGGAATGAGATCTAAGTTAGGTTTATCGACGAAAGGTCCTCTAGACCTCGAACTAGTTAACGAACTGTTATCGGTTATGGAAAAAGGGAATGCGGATTTCACTCTCGTCTTCCGCCGACTTTCACAAGCTTTGCGTGGTAATAGCGATACGGTACGACATCTATTTGAAGAACCCAGTGCCTTCGACATCTGGATGCAACGTTGGCGGACCCGCCTAGAGCAGGAGGCTGTTCCATTAGAGGCAATTGCTCAGGCGATGGATCGAGTCAATCCGATCTATATTCCAAGGAACCACAAGGTCGAAGAAGTTCTTGCCGCCGCAGTCGATCAAGGAGATATGGCACCCTTCTCAAAACTGCTGACCGTTTTGAGCCACCCTTTCGACGAGGTTTCTGGAAACGAGAACTATGCTATGCCCGCGCCCGTTTCGCACGTACCCTACCAAACATTCTGCGGTACCTAATGATTTGTACTCGCACGTATTTTTTTCGAAGCAATTATGAATAGGAAAAAAATAATAATCTTATCAATCTATCAAGAAAAATTGGTCAGACATTTTGTGATGAATATACTTTTGAAGAAACACCCTCAAAAGATATTGCTCGGAAATGGAAATACCAAGGCGATGTATTTAAAATATCTTCCAAAAAAAGTTCAATTTATAAAATAAGAAATTATTACGCTAAAATGAGAAAAAAACTAAGAGAGGGAAACTTTGAAGCCCCATCAGAATCGAGCATGAGATTGGTTAGTAATTTTGCCAAAGCAAAAGAGTTAGTTTTGTTATATGAGTTGTGGAAAGAACTTGGAAATGATAAGGAAAGTTAATGTGTAGGTTGTTGATCTTAAATATTTAAACATGTTCTGCTATTTTGCAGAAATATTCCTCTAGCATGTCGGCAAAAGTCAGCATGTCAATTCAAATCATTGGTATCCTCTGACGCTGTTTTCGCATCTTTTTCTATACTCGACTGAAGAAGTAAAACATCCTGGATGATCTCAGCGTAATTAAACTTCAACTGATCGCAATATTTTCTTAGGCAGGAGAACATAATAAAAACGCAATTCCATTCATCAAACAACTCCTCTGTCTTTTTACAGCGCTCTTCAAATAAAAAAAGGGTGTTCTCTATTTCGTCCAAGACTATATTAAATGCTTCTACCTCATTATATTCATTTAATTTAGAATCACTATCACAGTCCTTTAAGCTTTCAAAAGATCGGCTTTTCTCAGACTCACTGTAATGGTCTTCAATTTGACTAAAATCAATCCCAATTTGCTGACAAAACAAAGTTAGGTAGTTAATACTAATTATAAGGCATTCATATCCACTTAATTCACTACTTTCATTCTCCAACATTTCCGAAATATCGTCTTCAATCGAATCAATCACTTCAAAAAATGAATTAAGATTAGTCTGTTCATTATTATTTGTCATAAAAAATAGTTACCTCCTCCAAAATTAATTTTCTGAATTAAAATATATTATAAGATCCAAGTTAAAAAAAAGATTAAGACTTGGAACTCCGATTTCAAAAAACTAAAAGTTTTTAAACAGATCGAACGTAAACTTTTACACTATCAATACACAGTGCTAGTGGAGCATCAACTTGGTTTAGTAAGATTATTCTATATCAACCCCCAAAAAACTAAAATTTTGTACTTACTGTATGTTTTTATGAGTTTATGCGACACTGACTATAGCTTTTGAGTTTTTGGAAACTATTTATGGCAAAGTTTGATTATAACATTATTGTTATCGGTGGTGGCTCAGCTGGGCTAGTTTCTGCGTTTATCGCTTCTTCCGTTAAAGCAAAAGTTGCTCTTATAGAAAAAAATAAAATGGGTGGGGATTGTCTCAATACCGGCTGTGTCCCTAGTAAAGCTCTTATTCGTAGTGCTAAAATTCTTTCCTACATTAAAAGACATAGAGAGTTCGGAATAAAATCAGCCACTGCCGAATTTGATTTCTCTAAAATGATGGAACGCGTTCAAGCTATTATTAAAAAAATCGAGCCTCATGACAGCATTGAACGTTACACTAGTCTTGGCGTTAACTGCTTTTCTGGCCAAGCAAAGGTGCTATCCCAAAACGAAGTTGAGGTTAACGGATCTATCCTCACAACAAAAAGTATTATCATCGCAACCGGAGCTCGCCCAACAATACCGTCTGTTCAAGGGTTAGAAAAAGCAGGTTTTCTAACATCGGACAACTTATGGAATATTCAAGAATTACCTAAACGGTTATTGGTTGTAGGTGGCGGGCCTATTGGTTCAGAGTTTACTCAATGCTTTGCAAGGCTGGGTAGCCATGTGACGCAAACTGAAATGTCATCCAACATTCTTACTCGTGAAGATGATGAAATTAGCCAAGCCCTCTGCCAACAATTTATCCTTGAAGGCGTTGACTTAAAAACAAATACAACTTTCAAGGCAATAGATACTAAGGATGGAAAAAAAATAGCGGTTTTCGACAAAGGAGACAAGGAACTACGCATTGAATTCGACAAAATATTGATTGCGGTTGGAAGAACAGCAAATAGTCAAGGATTCGGTCTAGAAAATATTGGCATTAATTTCGATCAATGTAATAGAATAATTGTAGACGATTATCTCCGCACAACAAGACATAAAAATATCTACGCCTGCGGTGACGTAATTGGCCCCTATCAGTTCACGCATACTGCGGCTCACCAAGCTTGGTATTGCGCTATCAACGCATTATTCAGTCCTCTCAAAAAATTCAAAGTCGACTATAGCACCGTACCTTGGTGCACATTCACTAATCCAGAAATCGCACGAGTCGGGCTTAACGAAAAGGAAGCTATCAAACAAGGCATCTCTTACGAAGTAACTCGATATGAGATAGATGACCTTGATCGAGCGATTGCTGACAGCGAGGATCAAGGAATTATAAAAGTGCTAACCGTACCAGGAAAAGATCGCATCCTAGGAGCCACAATTATGAGCTGCGACGCAGGAAATCTTATAACTGAATATGTCCTTGCAATGAAACATGGGATAGGACTCAACAAAATTCTTGGCACCATCCACACCTATCCGACAATGGCAGAAGCAAATAAGTTCGTTGCTGGCACTTGGAAAAAAAACCACGCCCCAAAAAAACTTTTAAAGTTGGTACAAAGGTTTCATAATTGGCGTCGAAGCTAGGACCCTCTGCACCAATAAATTAAAAGTGGTATTACACTGTATTAAAGTACGGCATCTTTATTCTAAATTATGCAAAAATAATTACTAGATTTCGATATAAAGGCCATCTTCCATAACCGAAACTCGATAAGTAGGCGTAACTGATGAACGATCAAACTTACAACTTCCTCGTCGTATATTCCATAAACATTCTTCCTTACTACAAGCCGCAAACATCCCTCGAAGATCTGGCCTTTGACCAAGACTGCCCCCGCACATCCTACATTCATCAGTTAACACATAATATTTCCCTTCAACTTGAAATATTGCCAGAACATATTTCGTTTCAGTGAAGGGATGAGTAAGATTGATCTGCTTTCCCGACCCCTCTAAAGGAGCATCGTTTATTTCTAATATTTTAACCTTTGACATGAAAGGATATTTAATCTTTTGGTAGGTAAGGACCGTATCGATCGCGGTAATATTTTTCCAACTCGTATCGAAATCGCCCTTTTAAATGTGGTAATTCTTCTGCTGCATGGTGATCAAACTTAATGTATTCTTCAGACTTTTCTTGGATATCATTAGGTCGCTCAATATTAGGATCCAAATAGGCATCGCCTAAAGGAGAACCACCAACAATAAGGCCCTGACCTTTTTGAATCCATCTCCCAAGCATAATACGCTCTTCATCAGTCCCAACTTCTGCTGGCATAAAACAACACCCTAACTATTAATAAATTGGATAAAGTAGTATCTCTTGTTGCGCGGATCGTAATAAGGTAGCATAACTGTTAATCTATAACCAGACACAGACTACAATTTAAAATAATCTGATTATACTATTCTTGATTTTATACGAGTACAAAATAATATGACAACAAATACCGAACCCAAAAAATCAGCTGAGCAGTGGTTTCAGGAAGGCCTTACAGCTAGTAGGCTTGATGACCCGAGAACCTGTCTCGAATCCTATAAAAAAGCTATTGAAATTGACCCGGACCATTTCTTGGCTCACTTTAATCTAGGGGTACGCTATGGGAAACTCCCTATGAACATTGAAGCGTCGCGCCACTTTAGGGAAGCACTCCGCCTGAAGCCTGAGTCACCAATGGTACATTACAGCCTAGCTGTCGTTTGTAATCTAATCGGAGAAACAGATAATGCATTCCACCATTACAATGAGGCAATCCGTCTAAATCCAGAGTTTGCAAAAGCTCACAGCAACCTCGCAATGCTATCTTATTCACTCAAGCGTGGAAAAGAAACAATTCATCACCTGCTTAAAGCAGTTGAAATGTTTGACAAAACAGGTGATGAGTTTATGGTTAACAATGCCAAGAGCCTTCTCAAAGATTGTCTTAAGGAGTTCAAGCTTACTGCTGAGGAATGTGAAACACTCTAAGTTTTGTAATCCATGGACTTCTTTGATGTAGTTGTAATCGGTGGAGGATCAGCTGGGTACGCTGCCGCCAGTAAAGCGCAATCTAATGGAGCTAAAGTTGCCATTATTGATAAGGGTCCTCTTGGGGGACTTTGCATTCTGCGTGGCTGCATGCCAACTAAGGCCATTCTACGCTCGTCAGATGTTCTTTCTCTTATTAATAGAGCCAAAGAGTTTGGCCTCTCAGTTTCAAACCCCTCAGCCGATCTATCATTGATCAATGACCGAAAAACACAACTTATCAATGAGTTCGCTAGCTATCGCATCGAGCAGTTGAATGACCCAAAATTCAAACTGATCGAAGAGCAAGGCTCTTTTCTATCGCCGAATAAACTTAAAGTAGGCGAACAGGTATTATCCGCAAAAAACTTTATCATTGCTACTGGTTCTACAGTGGCAGATTTTCCAATTCCAGGTTTATCAGAAGTTGGTTTTTTCACCAGCGATGACCTTCTAGAACTCAGAGAAACACCTGAATCGATGATCGTTCTGGGAGCCGGGCCTGTTGCCGTTGAGTTAGCCCAGTTTTTTTGCCGAATAGGAACTAAAACTACTATTATTCAACGAAGTGATTATATTCTTTCAAAAGGTGATGAGGACTTAGCACGCCCAGTTGAAAAACGTTTCCGTGAAGAAGGGATGGAAGTCTACACTGGAACAAAATTATTAAGGGCTGAGAAATCTAGAAATGGTCGCACCATTATTTTTTCACACGAGGGCATAGAAAAATCAGTGACCGCTAGCATAGTTTTACAAGCCCTCGGGCGAAAACCCAACATCAAAGGACTTAACTTACCTGCGGCCTCAGTAAATATAGATCAAGGACGAATAGTAGTCGATCAGGAAATGAGGACAAACATTCCTCATATCTTTGCAGTAGGTGATGTTAATGGCCTCCATGAAATAGTCCACATAGCTATCGAACAGGGAGAAATAGCTGCGCATAATGCAACTCAAAAAGCTTTACGCCAATTTGACGAACGATTAAAAATAAGCATAACCTTTACCGACCCAACTGTCGCAAGTGCCGGTCTTTCAGAGAAAGAATGCAAAGAATCAAATACTACTTATTTAAAAGCATCATACCCTTTTGACGACCATGGAAAGTCATTATGTATGGGAGAAATTCATGGTCATGTAAAACTATTATGTTCCCCTAGCAGTGGAGAAATTATTGGAGCTCATGTAGTCGGCCCCGAAGCTGGAGAAATGATTCATCAGATGGTAAGCCTAATGTTCTTTAGGGGAACGGTTCATGATCTAACCAAACTACCGCACTACCACCCCACTCTGTCAGAAATTTTCACATACCCTGCAGAAGAACTGTTAAAAAAACTATAATTGTTGCCAATTAAAAAAATCTAAATCAATTCTAGTTTTTGAGCTAAGTGGTCTATAGCTTCAACCGTATTAAGTTCTGTAGCACAGATCAGAAGACTATCAGCAAGTTCTTGATAATAGTCACCGAGTGGCAATCCAGCGATAATCTTATATTCTAGTAAAGCGTCTCTAATCTCTTTAGCCGATCTAGGACATTTTAGAACCATCTCATTAAAAGTATCCGAGGTAAACCTGAGTTTAAAACCTTTGGTCTTAGAAAGTTTATTTTTAAGATAATCTACCTTCTTTAAATTGAGCAGAGCTAATTCACGCAGTCCTTGCTTGCCCATCACTGCCAGATAAATGGTCACGGCTAGCATACACAACCCTTGATTAGTACAAATATTAGAGGTAGCTCGTTCACGCCGAATGAACTGCTCTCGAGTTGAAAGTGTAAGAACAAATGATTTGCGTCCTTGCCGGTCAACAGTTTCACCAGCCAATCGCCCAGGCATTTGTCGAACAAACTTTTCCCGCGTTGCAAAAAAACCTGCATAAGGCCCACCATATGAAACAGGCAGTCCAAACGATTGAGTTTCCCCTACAACAATATCTGCCTCTCTCTCACCTGGTGGTTTTAATATACCAAGAGAAAGTGGCTCAGCCACTACAACAATTAGCAAAACACTCCGCTCTCTTAATTCCTTCGCTAACTCCTCATATTCCTCCACTATGCCGAAGAAATTCGGACTCTGCAAGATTACTGCAGAAGTTCTATCATTTAATTTATCTCGAATAAATTCAAAATTAGTTTTACCATCTGAGTTATATGGAACATTTATCAACTGATTATCTGTCCCCCTTAAATAGGTCTCTGTAGTCTCCCGGTATTCGGGGTGAACAACTGAAGAAATAAGATATTCTTTTTTTTTATTGATTCGATGCGCCATAAGCACAGCTTCTGCAAGTGCGGATGCACCATCGTACATAGAAGCATTGGATACATCCATTCCAGTAAGCATAGTAATCATTGTTTGAAATTCAAAGATAGCCTGAAGAGTACCTTGACTTACCTCAGCTTGATAGGGAGTATAGCTAGTAGAAAATTCACCACGTTGTATAAGACTACCTATGACGGCAGGACTATAGTGCCTATAGGCACCTGCGCCAAGGAATGACGACATCTCACCCATATCGGGGTTTCGCATTTGTATTTGACGCAATGTGCTAATTACCTCGCTTTCAGAAAGGGCTGATGGCAGGTCTAGAAGCTTGCTACCTAGCTGCAAGTCACTAGGGATTCCCGCGAAAAGCTGGTCTATATTCTGAACACCAACCGCCTCCAACATCTCGCGAATGTCTTGTTCTGTATGAGGAATAAAACGCATAGTTTTGTTATGTATAATTAACTTGTTATTCCTGGCTTTTACACTGCTCGCTGTATTGGTCTGCACTTAATAAACTTTGTTCAGGACTGGAATTCGAAAATTCTATTTCTATCATCCATCCTTTTCCATAAGGATCACTATTCACTAACTCAGGCTGTGATTCCAAATCTTTATTAACCGCCACTACTTTGCCTGTAACTGGAACATAAATATCAGAAACTGTCTTTACTGATTCGACCACACCAAATGTGCTTTCTTTGGAAAGCTCTGTTCCTTCTGCCGGAAGTTCTACAAAAACAACATCACCTAGTTGACTTTGAGCAAAATCGGTAATCCCAACAGTAGCGCGGTTATTTTTCAATCGAATCCACTCATGCTCAATTGTGTAAAGAAGATCACTCGGGATTTCCATACTCCCCCCTTTAATCAATTTAATGTTATCTAAAATAATTATGGTTATTATTTCTTAACGTGACTGGGAACAAATGGCAGACTTATGACTTCAGCTGCTACCAACTGTTTTCTAATTTTCACATCCAAATTATTCCCAACATCAGAATATTCCTTTGATACATAACACAACCCTATACCTGTATTCAAGGTAGGTGAGAAGGTACCGCTAGAAACTTCTCCTACAATCTCACCATTTTTAATTACTTGATAATGAGATCGAGGAACACCGCGAGTTAGTAATTTTAGGCCTACTAGCTTTCGTCGTGGCAAACCTTTTTTTTTTTGTTTTAGTAAAGCATCTCTGCCTAAAAATTCACCTTTATCAAACTTAATTACCCAGCCCAACCCCGCTTCTATAGGCGTAGGGTTATCATCGATTTCATTTCCATACAAAGGATACCCCATTTCTATACGCAAAGTGTCACGCGCGCCAAGTCCAATTGGCTGAATCCCATATTGACGACCTTGCTCCATAAGAGACCTAAAAACCTCCGAAACTTTTTCAGGAGAAAGGTATAATTCAAACCCGTCTTCTCCCGTATATCCGGTTCGGGAAATAATACTTTCCACATCGCTTACCATTCCTTTTTTAAAATTGTAATAAGACAAGTCATTTAAAGAAACATCACATAGAGACTGCAATACGTTTTTGGCATCAGGCCCTTGCAAGGCTAACTGTGATGTCTTGCAGCTTGTATTTTTTACATCAACATTGAAAGAAGAAGAATGTTTCTCAACCCAATCATAATCCTTGCCAGAATTAGACGCGTTGACGCAAAGAAAATAATGGTTCTCCGAAAACCGATGTACCAGTAAATCGTCTACAACTCCGCCTGTTTCATAACACATGAGACTATACATTATCGAACTATCGAACATCTTTTCCACATTATTCGAAAGCAAGAATTGCAAAAACTCTTTAGCCTCTTTACCCTCAATCTCGATTTCTCCCATGTGGCTAACATCAAACAGCCCTACTCTTTCTCTAACGCAAGTGTGTTCGTTTAAAACTCCAGCAAACTCAATTGGCATATTCCATCCAGCAAATGGAACCAATTTGGCGCCTAATTCTTTATGAAGGTCTAAAAGTGGTGTTGTTTTTAAGTTTGTTGTACTGCCTAGAGTCATAAACCTAAGACCTCTTCTAATAGTCTGCAAAAAGCCTTTAAAGTTTTTATTAAAGTGCAAACCTTTTCTATACCACTCTTTAACGAAATAGCGCAAGGGATAAAAATACTTTAACTTTCAAACCCTCAAGAATCAAACACCCATGGCCAAAAAATGTAGCGCCCTTACTACCTATAAGTTAACCATTAAGAAGCTTGATCACCAAACAAAGCAAAAAAACTCTAAACTCATAGTTGGCCAACACTATAAAAAGGTTATATAATGAATAGTTAGACTCAAAAAAATCTATAAGTGTTTAATGAATGATTCAACGCATAACTCAAGTGAAAAATATGACGCAATCCTACTAGCAGGGGAAGGTGAATCTAGCTATAAGGTGTACCATCAGCATAAAGCCTTTCTAGAAATTAATGGCAAATGTATTATTAGCTATGTTGTAGAAGCATTACAGCAAGTCGAATCAATTAAAGATATATATGTAGTAGGGGCGAAAAGCAAACTTAAGCAGACCTTAGGAGATTCAGGGGTTGACTTTTGCTATCCAAAAACTATCCACCTTATTGAACAACAAAATAATCTTTACGAAAATATTTTTCAAACTTTTTTAAAAACAATTTCTTGTGAAAAAGGTTCATCAGCAGTAGATCTAGAAGTTTTACAAAATAAAGACAAGGCTGTTTTAATAGTTCCTTGTGACTCTCCCTTACTCACTCCTCATGAAGTAGAATATTTTATTTCACATAGCGATTCTGACAACTACGATCATATTCTAGGACTAATTCCAGAAGAATCGTTGAAACAATTTTATCCAACTGGTAGTTTACCAGGAATCAAAATGGCCTATCTGCATCTTAAAGAAAATAACTATAGAATCAATAATCTGCATCTGGTAAAACCCCTGCGAATAGCTAATAGGAAATATATACAAAAAATGTACCAATATCGTTACCAGAGGGACTTTAAAAAAATTGTGCTGTT
>CAZOYP010000048.1:0-20024 GCA_964584125.1 uncultured Nitrospinaceae bacterium
CGGCGAACTGCTTTCTTTTCCTGATGATTTGGTTGGTATGGTTTTGAACCTTGAAGAGGATAATGTAGGCGCTATTCTTCTTGGTTTTGATGACCATGTTAAGGAAGGCGATGAAGTAAAACGCACTGGACGTATTATGGAAGTGCCTGTTGGGCCTGAGATGGTTGGCCGAGTGGTCAATGCTTTGGGTGAACCCATTGATGGTAAAGGACCGATTAAGACAAAAAATGTTGGGCCTATCGAACGAATTGCCCCTGGAGTTATTGACAGAAAATCCGTTCACGAACCATTGCAGACTGGTATTAAAGCAATTGATGGGATGATTCCAGTAGGACGCGGCCAACGCGAACTAATTATAGGTGATCGTCAGACAGGAAAAACAGCGGTCGCGATCGATACTATTATTAACCAAAAGGGCAAGAACGTTTTCTGTATTTACGTCGCTGTTGGCCAAAAACGATCAACGATCGCAAGGGTGGTAAAGAGCTTAGAAGAGCACGATGCAATGAAATACACAATCGTAGTTTCTGCTTCTGCGAGCGAGCCGGCGCCTATGCAGTTTTTAGCTCCATACGCTGGTTGCGCTATGGGGGAATACTTCCGTGATAACGGACAGCATGGTCTGATTGTCTATGATGATCTTTCAAAACAAGCTGCGGCTTACCGTGAGTTATCTTTGCTTTTAAGAAGGCCTCCTGGGCGAGAGGCTTATCCTGGAGATGTTTTCTTTCTTCATTCCAGACTTCTTGAACGCTCAGCGAAGGTAAGTGATGAGCTGGGAGCAGGCTCTTTAACAGCGCTACCGATTATTGAAACACAAGCGGGTGATGTTTCAGCTTATATCCCCACAAATGTTATTTCTATAACTGATGGACAAATTTATCTTGAATCAGACCTGTTTTTTTCTGGTGTTCGTCCAGCTATCAACGTAGGTCTATCTGTATCTCGTGTTGGTGGATCGGCTCAAGTTAAGGCAATGAAACAGGTTGCTGGGCAATTGCGTCTGGATCTTGCGCAATACCGTGAAATGGCAGCCTTTGCTCAGTTTGGTAGTGACCTTGATGCAGCTACCCAAGCCCAGCTTTTCAGAGGTGAGCGTCTCGTCGAAATCCTAAAGCAGGATCAGTATAAACCATTTTCAGTAGCAGAACAGGTTATCTCAATTTTTTCCGGTGTTCGAGGTTTGCTTGATGATATTGCAGTCAAAGACATTAAAAAGTTTGAAATTAATTTTCTAAACTTTATTAATGAAAAACATAAAGATGTCATTGAAAGCATCGAAAAAGAAAAGAAGCTTGACGATGCCATGGGGGAAAAAATAAAAGCTCTTGTTGAAGAATATAAAGGTTTGTTTCAGGCCTAGTTTTTTTGGAACTATTTTTTTAAGTATTTTTAGTTATTATTTTTTTTGTCTGAAAAGTTTTTAAAGAAAATATGCCAAACCTCAGAGATATTAAGAGAAGAATCAAGAGTGTGAAAAATACCCAGCAGATTACTAAGGCAATGAAGCTTGTTTCAGCCTCAAAACTGCGTAAAGCTCAGGAGGCTATTATATCTGCTCGCCCATATGCTCTTAAGCTTATGGATGTCCTGCACCACCTTTCAGCTAGATGCAATCATGATGTGCACCCCCTTCTTGATGATAGAGATGGGGGGCGTTGGCTCATTCTGGTAGTTACTGCAGATCGGGGTTTATGCGGTGGTTTTAATGGAAGTATTATTAAAAAAGCAATGCAAGTTATAAATGACAATAGCGATAAAGAGATAGAGCTTATCACTGCCGGGAAAAAGGGGCACGCTATTTTCAAGAATAAAGAAAACAAAATATTGCATGATCATTCAGGGTGGACTCGTAGTTTCGATTACCTCAAGGCAGCTGAAATAGGTTCAACTCTTTCTAACCTTTTCTCTGAAAAAGCGATTGATCGGGTTTATGTTCTCTACAACGAGTTTAAATCTGTTATGCAACAGGAAGTTATTTTAGAACAGCTTCTTCCAATTGTTCCGGAAAAACTTGATACAGGAAAAGGAAGTGTGAATATTGTTGACTACATCTACGAGCCGGAAGAGGGAGCTATTTTGAATACTTTGCTTGAAAGGTACATGACCGTAGAGGTATATCGAGCCTTTCTAGAATCTAGTGCTAGTGAACACGGGGCAAGAATGACTGCTATGGATAGCGCTAGTCGCAACGCAGGAGAAATGATAGGTGGTCTGACACTCACCTATAATAAAGCACGTCAAGCTTATATTACAAAAGAATTGATAGAAATCGTAAACGGGGCTGAAGCACTCAAGGCCTGATCGTAAAATTAATGTTATGGAGGTAGGAAGGGAATGAATAAAGGAAGGATCATTCAGATAATGGGTCCGGTTATAGATATAAACTTTGAAGGTGGAGAACTTCCTGCACTCTACAATGCAATACACCTACAAAGTCCAGAAAGTGAAAATGAAACGATCGTTCTTGAAGTTGCTCAGCATCTTGGAGATAATTCGGTTCGAACCGTTTCCATGCATCCAACGGATGGCTTAGTTAGAGGTCAAGAAGCTATTGATACCGGTGGTCCTATTTCAGTGCCAGTTGGAGAAAAAGTGCTTGGACGGATTCTTAACGTGGTTGGTGATCCCGTGGATCAGAAACCAGCTGTTGAATCTGAAGTGAAGTGGAGTATTCATCGTGATGCCCCGCCTTTTGAAGAGCAAGATACAAAAATGGAAATGCTGGAAACTGGGATTAAGGTTATTGATCTACTGGAACCCTATCTAAAAGGCGGAAAAACTGGTCTTTTTGGAGGTGCTGGTGTTGGTAAAACGGTTCTTATTATGGAACTCATTCGTAATATTGGCGCTGAACATGGAGGTTATTCAGTTTTCGCTGGGGTGGGAGAAAGAACCCGTGAGGGTAACGACCTTTATCATGAGATGATTGAATCCAAGGTTATAGACAAAACAGCCCTAATTTACGGGCAAATGACAGAGCCTCCGGGAGCTAGAATGCGTGTTGGATTGACCGGGCTTACTTGTGCGGAGTACTTTCGTGATGTAGGGGGACAGGACGTTCTGCTCTTTGTTGATAATATTTTTCGCTTTTCCCAGGCTGGCTCAGAGGTGTCAGCTCTTTTAGGTCGTATCCCGTCAGCTGTTGGATATCAGCCTACACTCGCCACAGAAATGGGCAATTTACAGGAACGTATTACATCTACCAAGAAAGGCTCAATTACTTCCGTTCAGGCAGTTTACGTGCCTGCTGATGATTTGACAGATCCCGCTCCCGCGACAACCTTCTCGCACTTGGATGCCACTACTGTTCTCAATCGCCGTATTTCTGAGTTGGGGATTTACCCCGCGGTGGACCCACTAGATTCAACTTCACGCATTCTTGATCCTCAGATTTTAGGAGAAGATCATTATAATACAGCGCGTAATGTTCAAACAGTTCTTCAGCGATATAAAGATTTGCAAGACATTATCGCTATCCTTGGAATGGAAGAACTTTCAGAAGAGGACAAGTTAATAGTTGCTCGAGCTCGTAAAATCCAGAAATTTCTTTCTCAACCATTCTTTGTTGCGGAGGTATTTACAGGTTCCCCTGGTAAGTATGTAAAAGTAGAGGATACTGTAGCTAGTTTTAAAGAAATTCTGGATGGAAATATGGATGATATTCCAGAACAGGCTTTTTATATGGTAGGTGGTCTAGACGAAGTTCACGAGAAAGCTAAAAAACTTCAAGCAAAATAGAGATATATGGCTGAAAATAAATTACAGCTCAGTATTGTCACTCCGGAAAGGCTTGTACTGAATGAAGATGTAGACCAGGTAAATGTTCCCGGCGTGGAAGGTGACTTGGGAATTTTGTATGACCATGCTCCTATTCTGACGACAATGAGAGCCGGGCGATTTTCCTATGAGTTGCTTGGTGAAAAAGGTAAGGAAACTATCCAAATGATTGTTAGTGGCGGTTACTTGGAGGTCACTGATAACCGAGTCATTGTGTTAGCTGAAGCAGTCGAATTTTTAGACGAGATTGACAAAGATCGAGCGAAAGCTTCTTTGGTGAAAGCAGAAGAAGAACTTGCTAATACAGATTTGTCCGATGATGAATTCACTGAGGCACAAGATAGACTTTTTCGCGCTATTGCTCGCCTTGAACCTACCGAAATTAATTAATCTGAAATTATTTTTTTCTAAGATAATAGTTACCCTAAATCACCTTCTGATATATCCCAATAGAGATAATGTGAAGTTTCTTCCAAGGCTTTTCGTAGATATGGTTGGTTCGCTAGCAGTTGATCTGCTTGCTCCAGCAGTATATTTACCTTTTGAAAATGTTTTTCAGGAAAATTTCCACTAGGTTTTGTTTCAGTTAATTGCACATACCGCATGATTAGAGGAGTAGACTGGTCAATCGCTTTCCGGATTTCAGAATGTAGAAGTTTTCGTGAAGCATGATTTAAAGAATATTTGAAAAAATCAAACCATTCTTTAATTCGCTGGGGTGTTTTGCCTATCACTAGTAGTTCATCTTTAAACTTGTCTTCACCTTTTTTGGAAAGATTTTTTGAAATATAAATTGCTAAGGGTGTCAGCGGGACTCCATTCTGTGTTTCGCAAAGGTGTTTTAAGAGGAAAAAAATTTTATTAATACGTGAATCCATTTGAAGTGCCTCAGCAGGTATTTTGTTTAAGGTAAAATTTCTTTCGAAATAACCCCATATTCCGCCGCTTGAAACAGCATGATCTCTTTTTAGCTCCAGTGCTGTTAACTTATCTAAACAGGTGGCTTCTGCATTCCCAAAAAGAAGCAGTGCTAGCAGAAAAAAAGCTTTTATAAATATTCGAATATATTTCATTTTATTCTCTTGAAAGATGCCCCTTTAGATATTGTCCAGTGTAGGATTTCTTGTTTTTTGCTACTTCTTCAGGTGATCCATTTATAAGAACTTCTCCTCCTTTGTCCCCTCCTTCGGGCCCTAGATCAATAATATAATCAGCTGTTTTTATAACATCCATATTATGTTCAATAATAATAACGGTGTTTCCAGAATCGACTAACTTGGAAAGCACTTTAAGGAGGTGCTCGACATCTGCAAAGTGAAGTCCTGTTGTTGGTTCATCAAGAATATAAAGAGTTCGCCCGGTACTTCTTTTGCTGAGTTCTTTAGATAGTTTTACTCTTTGAGCTTCTCCACCTGATAGAGTAGTCGCTGCTTGCCCCAATTGTATATAGTCAAGCCCTACTTCGGCTATAGTATTAAGTTTTGTTTGTACCGAAGGGATATTTTGAAAAAAACCTTTTGCCTCTTCGACGGTCATACTCAATACATCTGAAATATTTTTTCCTTTATATAAAACTTCTAATGTTTCACGATTGAATCGTTTCCCCTTGCAAACTTCACATGTGACAAAAATATCAGGAAGAAAATGCATTTCTACTTTTAGAACTCCGTCACCCTGACAGGGCTCACAGCGTCCACCTTTAACATTAAAGCTAAACCTACCAGGTTTGTATCCTCTTATTCTGGCCTCTGGAATTTGACTAAATAAATCACGAATATGAGTGAATACTCCAGTATAAGTAGCAGGGTTTGATCTTGGCGTTCTCCCGATAGGCGTTTGGTCAATATCAATTACTTTGTCGATTAGGTGAACCCCTTCAATTGTTTTATATTTCCCGGGTTTGTCTGTAGATTTCCAAAAATGTTTAGCTAAAGCCTTGTATAGAACATCAAGGATTAATGTGCTTTTCCCAGACCCTGAGACACCCGTAACACATATTAAACATCCTAATGGTATTTTTACATCAATATCCTTTAAGTTATTTTGTTTAGCGCCCTTTATTTCTAGAAAAAAACCATTACTTTTTTTTCTTTTCGTAGGGGTTTTTATTTTTTTTGCTCCTGAAAGATAATTCCCCGTTAATGATACTTTATCTTTTAAGAGTTTTTTAGGTTCTCCGGAGAAAATAACTTCACCGCCATGGATTCCTGCACCAAGACCTATATCAAGAACATGGTCAGCTGAAAGAATAGTTTTTTCATCATGCTCAACTACAATCACCGTGTTCCCAAGGTCACGCAACTTTTCAAGGGTTTTTAGAAGGCGATCATTGTCTCGTTGATGTAACCCAATACTTGGTTCGTCAAGAACATATAGAACTCCCATTAGACTTGATCCTATTTGAGTTGCAAGCCTGATTCTCTGGCTTTCGCCACCAGATAAGGTCGCTGAGGAGCGATTCAGAGTTAAATAATCGAGACCTACATTTATTAGAAAGCTAAGCCGTTCATGAATTTCTTTTACTATACGGCGAGCAATATTATTTTCCTGTTTTGATAACTTGAGTGTCTTGAAGAACTCATAAAGGTGATTAATAGAATATTCAGTTAGTTTAATTATATTGTGATTCCCAACTCGAACAGAAATGCCTTCTTTTGTTAGCCGGGTTCCATTACACGATGAACATGGTAGCGTGCGCATAAAATTTGAAATTTCTTCTCTTGCAGAAACGGAATCAGTTTCATGGTATTTTCGTTCAAGGTCTGAGATTACTCCATCAAATGTTCCTGAATAGTATCGTTGTTCATTGTTGCTTTCATATTTATATTTTATGATTTTATCTCCTGCTCCGTATAAGAGAATATTTTGAGTAGATTTGGGTAAACTTTTAAATGGAGTGTTGAGTTTAAACTTAAAATGCTTTGCTATGCTTTCTAACATTTGATGAAAGTTTGTAGATGTTCGTTTTTCCCAGGGCTGGATTGCGCCGTCTCTTATAGATAAAGAATGATTTGGCACAATAAGTTCGGGGTCAATAACCATTTTAGTCCCGAGACCGTCACAAGTAGGGCAAGCACCATGAGGACTGTTGAATGAAAAAAGGCGAGGTTCTAATTCTGGGAAACTTATATTGCAGTAATTGCAGGCAAATTTCTCACTAAATAATAATTCTTCATTTTTTCCATCTTCTTTGGTGATTGTAACAACAAGGGTGCCCATTCCTTGTAGAAGTCCTATTTCAACAGAGTCTGTAAGCCGCTTTCCCATATTTTCTTTGATAATCAAGCGATCTACTACGACTTCTATTGTATGTTTGAATTTTTTGTCTAAAACGATTTCTTCATCTAGGGTGCGAACCTCGCTGTTTATGCGGACACGGACAAACCCTTTTTTTCGTAATTCATTAAGTTCTTTTTTGAACTCTCCTTTACGTCTGTTGACGACGGGAGAGAGAATCATAATTTTATTTTTTTTTGGGATTGATTTAACTTGATCGACAATTTGTTGAACAGTTTGGGAAGAAATTTCTCGATCACATCCATAACAGTATACGCGACCGATTCTTGCATAAAGAAGGCGCAGGTAATCATATATTTCCGTGACAGTGCCGACAGTAGAACGTGGGTTTCTGCTAGACGTTTTTTGTTCAATTGATATTGCGGGTGAAAGGCCTTCGATTGAATCTACATCTGGTTTTTCCATTAGCTCAAGGAATTGACGAGCATATGTTGAAAGTGATTCAACATACCTTCTCTGTCCTTCAGCATAGATGGTGTCAAATGCCAAAGATGATTTGCCTGAACCGCTTAGTCCGGTGATCACAACTAGTTTATTACGCGGCAGAGTTGCTGTGATGTTTTTTAGGTTATGTGCCCGAGCGCCCTTAATGACAATATTTTTATGATTCATGAAACATATTCATCCACTTCTGATCAACAATTTTTTTTACTTTCTCGGACATTTCAATCTCATCAGGCCAATATTGGGTATAATTATTTTCTCCAGTTTTGCATGTGACATCAATGCCTACCCGGCTACCAAAGAAATGCATATCTCTTTTAGGATCTATGTTGTTGAGGATTTTCCATAATACCGTCGATGTGTCATTTATATTTTCGCGGCTTTCCAGAACTACTAATATTGTTATTGATGAAAATTCCATATTGTTCATGAATTTCTCGATAACTTTAGGCCCTTGTTCTGGAAATTTCTTGTCAAGCGTAACAAATACAACTTGGTGTAGGCCTTTTTGTTTTAAAATTTTGCAGGATGTCAATTCGGTAAACTGTTTAAGAATATTTTCTGGTAAGGGTGGAGTTATATTGTCTTTAATTTTTGGTTTTGTTTTAGGTTCGTCTTCACCTTTAACTTTATTTGTTAAATCGATTCCAAGTTTAGAGCCATAAAGAGCCTTGTCAGACGCGTGGTTAAGCACATCTAAAATCCCTTCAGAAAAAAATAGGTTGGACGTGAAATCAACTTTATTGAGAAGTATTTCAATCATTTTCTTATTATTTTGAATGTCAATATTCTTATCAAAGACGATGATAGTCTTGACAAAACTCATTTGTCCCATTCCCCAAAGGGCGCTCATTAGTCTTCTTGCCTGCATAGGAAATCGTTTTTCGATTGAAATAATTACAAGGTTGTGAAAAACCCCCACTGCGGGCATATTCATATCGACGATTTCCGGTAGTTGGGTTCGCATAAGTGGTAAAAAAATTCTTTCAGTCGCTTTGCCCAAATAAAAATCTTCTTGCGGGGGTTTTCCTACAATGGTTGTAAGATAAATCGGGTTTTTTCTTTGCGTAATAGCGGTAATATTGAATACTGGGTAATCCCCATCTTGCGAATAGTATCCCGTGTGATCACCAAAAGGACCCTCAAGGCGCATTTCCGATGGATCGATAAACCCCTCCAATACTATTTCAGCGCTTGCGGGAATTTCGAGATCAACAGTTTTACACTTGACTAGTGGTACGGGGGACTTTCTTATAAACCCAGCAAAAAGAAATTCATCGATACCATAAGGTAATGGGGCGCTTGCAGAATAACAAACAGCAGGGTCCGCACCTATGGCGACAGCGCATTCCATGATCTTGCCCTGTTTTTGAAATTCATGAAAAAAATGGGCGCCATCTTTGTGTATGTGCCAGTGCATTCCGGTAGTTTTCTTGTCATAAACCTGCATGCGGTAGAGCCCTACGTTCCTTAGCTTTTTATCGATGGTTCTGTTTACTACAATGGGGAAAGTGATGAACCGTCCCGCATCATTAGGCCAGCATTGTAGTATGGGGATTTTTCCAAGATCTACGTCATGATCTGTAAGCACAACTTCTTGGCAAGGGGCTTTTTGCTGGCTAACTATTTTTGGTGGAAAAGCAGCCGCTTCGAGGAGCATAGGTAAAAGTTTGACTTTTTCAAGGAGCGAAGATGGGGGTTTAATTTTTAGGTATTTATCTATGTCCTTGGGTATTTTTTCTATGTCGTGAACACTCAGGGCAATATTTATTCTTTTGAAACTACCAAAAGCGTTGATCAGAACCGGTATATTTGAGCCTTCGATATTTTCAAAGAGTAGGGCTTTCCCTCCCCCGGGTTGCTTAGAAACTCGGTCGGTAACTTCAGTTATTTCTAAAATCGGTGACACACGATCCGTGATACGGACTAGTTCATTTTCGCTTTCTAGTCGATCAACAAACTCTGCGAGTGAATGATAGCTCATAAATATTGGCCCATATTAAAACCTCCATTATATCTCTTATTAGCGATCAAGGAGTGAAATATTTACTTTTAGCTAAAGAACGTATACAAACGGAGTTTTTTTGTTCAAAGCTTAATACTTTCGTTGCTTAAAAGGGGCGAGGGTGAAATGGGGATTAAAGAATTAGCTTTTGATTATTCGTCTCTACCATATTTATCCTCGTAGCGAATAATATCATTCTCGTCAATCTTATCTCCAAGTTGTACTTCGATAATAACTAGAGTGGATTCACCAATGTTTGTTAGTCGATGTTTAGCACCTTTTGGAATTTCGATGAATTGGTTAGCTTTTAAAGTTCTTAATGTTTCCTCAATTTGTACCTGAGCGACTCCCGACACAATAGTCCAGTGCTCGCTTCTGTGATTATGTGATTGCAAACTAAGGGATTCACCAGGTAAAACTTCTATGCGTTTTACCAGATAATTGGCTTCTTTATATAGTGTTGCGTAGTGTCCCCATGGTCGAGTTTCTGATATCGACGAGCCAACTTCAGGGCGTTTCTCTGACTTAATTTGTGCTACTATTTTTTTTATATCTTGCGCACGTTTTTTTGGACAGACTAATAATGCGTCGGGGGTATCCACCACGATAATATTTTTAAGTCCAAGGGCAGCAACAAGACGGTTTTCAGCATTGATGATCGAATCACTATTTTCTATAGAAACCACATTTCCATTTATGACGTTGCCATGGGAGTCGTTTTTTGAGATTTGTGCAAGTGAGGTCCACGTGCCAACATCATTCCATTCTATGTCTGCTGGAAGAACAACTACCGCGCTTGATTTTTCCATGATGCCGTGATCAATGGATATTGATTCCAGCGAATGAAAAGTTTTTTTCCCTGATTCATTAAGCTTTTTATAGGGGTATTTCCCTTTAACTTGGGTTGTATTGTTGGAAAGTTCTTCAAGTTGTTCGTGTAACTTGGGCAAGTGTGTGCATATTTCATTGAGCAAAGTTGAGGCCTTCCAAACAAATATGCCACTATTCCAATGGTAACCACCCTCCTTTAAATATTTTTCTGCAGCTATCTTGTCTGGTTTTTCGATAAACCGATCTACCTTGAAAGAATTTTCTCCAATTGGTTTACCTTGCTTTATATAGCCGTACCCTGTTTCAGGATTCGTAGGCTCAATTCCAAGAGTGACGAGGTGATTTTCACTAGCAATGGTTTCAGCTTGCTTCAATAACTCCAAAAAAGGTCCGATTGTGCTTATAACATGATCGGCCGGAAAGACTGCCATGATAGCATCTGGATTGTTCTGACTTAATATTTTTGCTGAATAACCTATTGCAGCTGAGGTGTTACGCGCAATTGGTTCCGTGAGGAGCTGTGAAGGAGGAAATCCCATTGATTTGAGTTGATAACAGGTTTCAAAAGCATGTTGTTCATTAGTAATTACCCATGTGTTTTTGGCAGGAATGAGGGGACTTATTCGGCCTAGTGTATCCTGGATCATTGTTTTCTGACCGGTTATATTTAGCAATTGTTTGGGAAGATTGGCCCGACTTTTTGGCCAGAAGCGTGTACCGCTGCCTCCAGCTATTATTACTGCATACATATTTTATTTTCCAGATAGATAAAATTTAGAAAAAAAATCTTAAGACTATTTCTTAAGAGGATAAGTTGACTCTTGATAGATAATTGTATGTATTTATGTTAAATTTAACGACTCTTCAAAGTAATTTGAATTCAATGGTCTTGCGAATAAATTTAACATAAAATTCTGTAGCCATTTTATCTAATTAAGCGTCAAAGAACTACAAAATAAGACTGGTTTTGGGGTGTTGGATTAATTTTATGTCTAATTGAAGAAATCTTCTTACAGTTGGGGGCATATGGAAAAAGCAATTTTTTATCCCTTTCTCATATTTGTTTTTGCAATCACTATGATTGGGGGTTGGATACCGACAATTAAATTATGGTCACAAGAAACGTTTCGTCTTGTTATCAGCTTTTGTGCAGGTATTCTTCTTGGGGCAGTTTTTTTTCATGTTTTGCCAGAAATTTCCACAGTTCTTGGAAGGCATTTGGGTTATTCTGTGATGTTTGGATTTCTCCTTATATTTGTTCTGGAGAAATTTATCATGGTGCACCCTTGTGAAGAAGGGGAATGCGATTATCATAAAATCGGGATTGCTGCATATGTCGGGATAGGCTTTCATAGTATTTTAGATGGGATTGCCATTGGAGCTGGGACTATGATGAACTTAAGCTTAATAATTATTATTGCAGTGACAATTCATAAGTTTCCTGCTGCTCTAGCATTGAGTAGTTTATTGGTGAAGGGAAAAGAATACACAAAAAAGAAGATTTTAGTATCAATGTTCATTTTTGCTTTAGCTACTCCCGTCGGAGCTTTGGTCTCAGTTTTTGTTTTCCAAGGTTTGGATGATTATATAGTAGCCACTGCACTTGGAATTTCGGCAGGAACCTTTTTGTTTATTTCAATTGGTGATCTTTTGCCTACAGTTTATGAAGAACATGAAAAAGGTTATAAAAACCTTGTTTCATTGTGCCTAGGTACTTTAGTTATGATTCTTTCCCATGCCTTTATTTGATTTTTTACTTAATAGTAAAGCACCTAGCGCCACCCCTTTTTAAAAATTAATGATCCTAGAAAAAATAAAACCTTACCTGCCATATGTGCTTAGGTATCGTCGTGAGATGATGATCGGTATGGTCGCTCTTTTGTTTGCAGATCTTGCTGGTTTGTCGATTCCATGGTTGTTGAAAATGGTTGTAGATGAACTTCCAAACAATCCTTCGAATAGAGGCCTTTTGGGATTTGGTGGGATGCTTCTAGTCGCAGCTACAGTGCAAGCATTATCACGTTTTGGTTGGAGACAGTTTTTATTTGGGCCCTCTCGCAAGGTCGAATTTGATATTTCTAATCATCTTTTTTCCCATTTTCTTTCTCTTGATAAGTCCTGGTTTCATAAACAAAAAATAGGAGACCTTATGTCTCGGGCAACTAATGATTTGCGTGCAGTGCGTGACTTTGTCGGCCTAGGTTTTCTTATCTTGGTAGACTGTACAGTTATTATAGTTAGTTGCGTTGGGCTGATGCTTTGGATAAATCCGACATTAACTTTAGTTGTTCTTATTCCACTGCCTGCTCTTTCTATACTTTTTTGGAAATATTTTCCTGAAATTGGACGTCGTCATGAAACTGTGCAGAAACATTTATCAAAAATAACATCACATGTTCAAGAAAATCTTTCTGGAATTCGTGTGATACACGCTTTTGCTCAGGAAGAAGCTGAAAAGAAAAAATTTGATGAACTTAATAAAGTTTATATTCATAAAAATTTAAGCGTTACTCGATTGTTTGGGGTCTTTACTCCAGCACTTACATTAACCGTTGGGCTTGCCGCAATGATTTCTCTTTGGTTAGGTGGGGAAGCAGTAATATTTAAAGAAATGTCACTAGGTTCTTTTGTTGCTTTCAATGGTTATTTATTAATGTTGTCGTGGCCGATGATGGGTATAGGTTATATAGTTAATCTCACTCAAAAAGGACAGGCTGCGATGGGTAGGATACAAGAAATATTTTTTGCTAAAGCAGATATTACGGATGATGAGAAAACAGTAAATTCTATTAATAAATTTAATGGGGATATAGAGTTTCGAGGCCTTAATTTTACATATCCAGATGCGGTTAATCCAAGCTTGCAAAATATTCAACTAAAAATTCCTTCAGGACAAATTCTTGCTGTAGTCGGTGTTATTGGTTCCGGCAAAAGTTCTCTTGTACAATTGATTCCTAGATTATATGAGGTCGCTGAGGATACATTATTCATTGGAGGTCATTCAATTCGTAAAATTCCACTTTCTGTGCTTCGTGAAAATATTGGATATGTTGATCAGGAGCCCTATTTGTTTTCAGCCACTCTTAGAGAAAATATTACCTTTGGAAGAGATGATGCTTCAAACGATGCGGTTAATGATGTTGTTAAAAAGTCCGGTTTATTAGCGGACTTAAATCGATTTCCTGATGGTTTGGAAACAATTATTGGCGAACGAGGAGTCTCTTTGTCTGGGGGGCAAATTCAACGTGTTGCCCTTGCTCGTTCGTTACTTTTGCATCCTAAAATTCTTGTGCTTGACGACGCATTTTCAAGCTTAGATGCAGAAACGGAGGATAATATCCTAAAAAATATTCGCGAATTTGCATCTGGTATTACAACCGTAATGGTGTCCCACCGTCTTACGGCAGTTCGCAAGGCAGATCGAATTATTTTAATTAACGATGGGCAGGTAATAGAAGAGGGGACTCATCAAGAATTAATTCGTTTAGATGGAAAGTATGCTCAGACTTATAAAGATCAGGCGCTCGCCATGGAGATGGAGATAACTCTCCAATGAGTGAATTACACCAAGAAAGCTTAAGAGATGGAAACCTCGACTGGGTTTTATTTAAAAGAGTAGTTGTTTATCTGAGACCTTATCGAACGTTAGTATTGTTGGCGATATTTTTTCTTTTTTGTGTTTCTATATTAAGTTTATCAGGGCCATATCTCACCAAAATTGCCATAGATGACTATATCTCTGTGTCCAACCTAGAAGGACTAAATCAGATTGCATTGATTTATCTTATTGTTTTAGGTGTGGCGTTTATTTGCCAGTTCGCTCAGACCTATTTGATGCAATACATTGGTCAAAAGGTGATGTATGACCTGAGAACGGAAACCTTTGCTCATATGCATCGAATGTCATTCAAGTTTTTTGATAGAAATCCAATAGGTAAACTTATCACGCGAGTAGTCAATGATGTTGAGGTTCTCAATGAAATGTTGACATCTGGGTTGATTCTCGTTTTTAGTGACTTGTTTATTCTGATAGGGATTTTTTCAATGATGCTTTATTTACAATGGAAAATGGCACTAGTAGTTTGCTTAGTTTTCCCTTTATTATATTTAGCAACCTGGGCTTATCGGATTCGAGCTCGAGATGCGTTGAGAAAAAACCGTGCCCATATCACTAGGTTGAATTCATTTCTTGAAGAAAACCTTTCCGGGATGTCAACGGTTCATTTGTTTAATAAGGAGAAGAGCCACGAAGGTAAATTTAGAAACATAAATAAAGATAAAGTTGACGAGGATCTTCGGTCAGTTTATTACAACGCAGTTTATCTCCCATCCATTGATGTTTTTAGTGCACTTGGAATAGCCTTGGTTATCTGGTATGGAGGAGGTAAATTTGTTCAGGATCAGATTCAGCTTGGCGTTTTAGTAGCTTTTTTGCAGTATCTTCAAAAATTCTTTGAGCCAATCCGAGACCTTGCTGAAAAATTTAATATTATTCAGACTGCTATTGCTTCGGCTGAGAGAACCTTTGAATTGCTTGATACACCAGTGGATCTTCCCGATTCGTCCTCTTCACAGTCGGTAAAAAAGGCTCGCGGTAAAGTTGAGTTCCGTAATGTCTGGTTTTCTTATAAAAGGGATGAAGATGTATTAAAAAATATATCTTTTTCTCTTCAGGAGGGAGAAAGTCTTGCAGTTGTAGGGGCAACAGGAGCAGGGAAGTCATCACTTGTTAATGCTTTATGCCGTTTTTATGAAACCAATCGAGGAGATATTTTTTTGGATGGTGTCTCTATTAATAAAATTAACAAGCATGACCTACGTCGGCAAATATCGCTGGTTCAGCAAGATGTTTTTCTTTTTTCTGGAAGCATTTTAGATAACATTCGCTTGGGGAATTCTAACTTGAAGGTCGACCAAGTTAAATCTATTGCCAAGTTAGTAAACTTGCACCAATTTGTTGATTGTCTTCCAGACAAGTATGATCAGAATATTTGGGAGAGAGGTAGTTTGCTTTCGCTGGGTCAAAAGCAATTACTCTCTTTTGCTAGGGCTTTAGCAGTAGATCCCAGAATTCTTGTGCTAGATGAGGCGACCTCTAGCATCGATACGGAAACTGAGCTTCAAGTTCAAAGTGGGATTAAAGAGCTTATAAGTGGTAGAACATCAATTATCATAGCACATAGACTTTCAACCATTAAGAATGTTGATAAAATTTTAGTTCTTAAAGAAGGGCGTATGGCAGAATACGGGACACAGAAAGAATTACTGCAACAAAAAGGGATTTATTGGAAACTTTACAACTTGCAAACGGTCAATGATATTAAATTATAAATTAGGCATTCATCCTATTTTTAATATTTTTTTTGAATAAGTAAGAAATTTTCCTTAATCTTAATGTAAACATTAAAAATTAATTGAAGAAACTATGGCAATTGAAAAAACAGTATCTGAAATTTCATCCATAGCAAAAGTTGCGTCTTTGAAACTAGCTCATTTGCCCACCGATATTAAAAATATGGTTTTAGAAGAAATGGCTATAGCTATAGAGGCAGGCTGCTCCTCTATACTTCAAGCAAATACTAAGGATCTCGAGTTTGCTAAAAAGGAGAGTATACCAGGTCCGCTTATTGCTCGACTTCGTTTGAATGAAAATAAGGTCATGGGAATGGCGAAAGGAATTAGAAGTGTTATCAGTCTAGAAGATCCAGTTGACCAACGACAGATGGCGGTGGAAATGGATCAAGGTTTGACTTTATATAGGGTGACATGTCCTATAGGTGTTATTGGGGCTATTTTCGAGTCTCGGCCAGATGCCGTTCCACAAATTTCTTCATTATGCCTTAAATCAGGTAATGCCGTTATTCTTAAAGGTGGTAGAGAAGCACAACATTCAAACAAAATGATTGTGTCATTAATTACGGACGCTATCGATAAGATTGATGGAGCACCAGAGGGATATGTGCAAATGATTACAACACGTTCTGAAGTTGTAGATATGCTAAAGGAAGAGAAAAATATTAATCTTATTGTTCCCCGAGGAAGTAACGATTTTGTAAAGTATATTCAGGAAAATACTCGCATACCCGTTCTGGGTCATTCTGAAGGCATTTGTCATGGATATATTGACTCAAGGGCGGACAAAAGTATGGCAATTTCGATTGCTCTAGATTCAAAACTTCAATACCCCGCGGCATGTAATGCTATGGAAACCCTTCTTGTGCATGAAGATGTTGCACAAGATATCCTTATTCCTTTGGTAAAACAGTTTTGTTTGCAAAATGTTGAGCTTGTGGGTTGTGCTATTACTCGAAAAATTATTCCTGATATGGAACCGGCTGAGGAGTTAGATTGGGATACTGAATATACGGATCTTAAGCTTTCTATTAAGGTTGTATCCAATTTATCAGAGGCAATTAAGTTTATCAATGCTCATGGTTCAGGGCACACAGATACTATTATTACAGGAGATGCTCCGCGCGCTGAGAAATTTCTTAATGAAATTGATTCTTCCAGTGTTTTATGGAATGCGTCAACGCGTTTTGCTGATGGTTTTCGATTTGGTTTGGGAGCAGAGATTGGTATCAGTACTAATAAAACTCATGCTAGGGGGCCGGTTGGTTTGGATGGACTGGTTATCTATAAATACAAGTTGATTGGTAATGGGCAGACAGTGGCCGAATACTCAGGCGAAAATGCTCGAGAGTTTAAACATAAACAGTTACCCACCTAATAGTCAATTTTATTGATTTATGGATGAAAATATCCAGCAAGCCAACAATATTATAAAAAATACAGATAGTGAGGTCGGCCATCTTGATCAGCAATTTAATGGTCGAAAGGGGCCTGCCTTAAAAAACTGGATTCTTTTTTTCGTTTTGCTTGGATCAACTTTATTTACAACTTATCTCGCTGGTGGAGAACTATATGCGTTGAGTTTATTTCTTATACTCGGTGCGCATGAATTTGGTCATTATTTTGCGGGGGTTAAAAATGGTGTTAGAACAACACTCCCCTTATTTATCCCAGCTCCCCCTGGCCTTTTCTTATTGGGAACATTTGGTGCGATGATTGCGATTAAAGACCCTATTCCTAATAGGCGTGTGTTAATGGAAATTGGTGTGGCTGGCCCTATAGCGGGCTTTATTGTGGCTGTTCCAACATTAATCATTGGTTTATTTCTTTCCGAAATAGTTGTGCCAACAGGGCAGAGCGGATTTTCATTTGGTAGCTCTGTTTTAATGATAGTACTTTCAAAAGCTATTCTTGGAGTGACCCCATTATCAACTGATTTTAATATCCAGTTACATCCTATAGCGCTTGCCGGTTGGGTAGGATTGTTTGTTACCGCTATTAATTTATTTCCAATTGGTCAATTAGATGGCGGCCATATACTCTACGCTCTTATTGGTAAAAAATCTCAAATATGGGCTAAATGTTTTTTTGTTTTTCTGCTTGCTCTTGTGTATTTTTGGCCAAATTGGGGGGTTTGGGCAATTTTATTGATGATTCTTACGCGCTTTAAATCAGTTTCATTGGAAAATGAGGAGGTCTCGCTCAAAAGAATTCATAAAAGGGCAGGATATTTAGCAGTAATTATATTTTTTCTAACTTTTATACCCATACCAATAGAACTCATTTAATAGTTTGATGAGATTTCTGTAAACTCTTTAGGCTATAGGTTCTTTAACATGAAAAGAGGGCTTAAATGCTATATAATACTTCATATTATTTATATATAACGCATACTTAAAGGGCACTTTTTTTTAAATAGTTGATTTAAAACAGGTTATTATATTTTTTAGTCGGCGCGCTAGATCTGATCTTTTTGAAAATTATTGACAAAACTTTAACCTACATGCTAGTTTAAATCATTCAAATTGGGGCGCTGAGTTTGTCCATTTAGTTGGGCATCGTCTTAAATTAAGAGCTGTTGCGGAAAACTTCTGCATCCTTGGTTGCCATCAAGGTCTCTTATTTTGAGGACACTTAGTGCCCCTTTTTATTACTTCACCTCTTTTTACTCCCTTTATCATTTTTAAAATAGTAATCAAAGGCAACTTTTATGCAAAATATTTTTTCACGGTTTGTTTTAGCTTTCCTAAAGGGCACCGGCTCTACTATAGTTCTTGCTTTAATTATTTTATTATTATCAAGTGGTATTTTATGGGCAGAAGATACAGAGCGTGGACCAACAACCTCACTTAATAGGTTAGTTGAGCTTGCCCTAGACCACAACTCAAAAAATAGAGTAAATAGTAAATATTTACCACCTGAAGATATTACTTTTCTTATTAAAAAATATTATTACCAGATTGGAACGCAGATGGAACAGCTAGCTACAGCAAGAGAAGTTCAGGTTCACTTTCAAAAAGCTATAGACAAGTCCACGGAAATTTTAGACTCAGGTGAAGAAGATGTATCACAAGCAGATATTACTAAATTAAAATTAGGTTTATCGAATACATTAGATAATATTATTGGCTTGGAGCACGATCTTGAAATAGGAAAGTTGAGCTTGGGTAGGTTGATTAATCAGGAACTACGAGAGAGCAATGATTTTTCAACAACAGACCCTATTCCTACCAACTTTTCATACATGAGTTTTGATGATTATTTGAGGGAAAAACATTTAACTCCACAAATAAAAAAATTAACTGGTAAACCCGATACTGCCAATAATAAGATTCATGCTAAGCAATCTACAATATTGACTGAGGAAAATAGACTGTTGCTGTATAAAGCATATTTGGATGTGAGTGCATCGAAGGCTAGAGTGAAGTTGGGTAAAAATAACCGAAAAATTACCAGGGCTTTATTGATTTCCGAGGTCGCCAACTATGATTTTGGAATCGGCGATTCACAAGAATTATTTGAAGCTCTTATGATTTATACACGTGTTTTTAGCAGTTACTTGGATTCTGTATATACTTTTAATGTCATGGTTGCGGAACTTGAAAAAATAACAGATACTATCAACTCTCAAAATTAGTGATTTTTAAATGGTTATCAGTTTTTATCAAAAATAAACCAAGTGCAAATATCTAATCTTTAGAAATGATATATTTGTATTCTTTTCTTGACGCGCGACCTGTTCATCTATAAGAATAATCCGAGCCTGCGCTAGATATCCTTAAAATTTTTTATGAAGATGTCTAAGTTCTGTTTCAAAGATAACATTATGATTAGTAATGATAATGCATTTAGGAGAGGTTGTGGCTAAGACGACAGTTAAACCGAAAACTAAGATAAAGTCAAAAACAAAATCCAAGTCAACACGAAGGGTGAGTAATAAATCTCTACTAATAGTGGAGTCTCCCACAAAAGTAAAAACACTTAAAAAATTTATTGGCAGAGATTTTGTTGTCATGGCATCAGTCGGGCACCTTAAAGATTTGCCTAAGAGTAAGCTTGGAGTCGATGTTGATAACAATTTTACTCCTGAGTACATTACTATTCGAGGCAAGGGCAAAATTCTTAGTGACTTGAAAAAAGAGGCTAAGAAGGCAAGTGGGATATATCTAGCTCCTGATCCAGATAGAGAGGGAGAGGCAATTGCTTATCACATTGGAAACGAGGTTGCCAAACATACCGAGGGTAAAGTTTATAGGGTGATGTTTAATGAAATTACTAAGAAGGCAGTAAAAGAGGCAATTAAAAACCCTACAGA
>CAZOYP010000049.1:0-19757 GCA_964584125.1 uncultured Nitrospinaceae bacterium
GGAGAAGAGTTTTAGATTTTATTTTTGCAAGTTCGGCAGCCATTACTAAGTATTCGCCTACCATTTCAAGGTTTAACTCACTTAAAAGACCAAGGTAAGATAAATACTGTCTGGTTATCTCAGCAATACGAATATCATAAATATCCATTTTCTGCTCTTTAATAAGATGAAGCAGTAAGTCCAAGGGGCCTTCGAATATATCTAGATTACATCGATAGTTCATGAATTTTACCAACATTATTACTAAAAAAATTTATCATTTGAGACATTGCCTTAATGTTTATTTTTTTTCTAAAGCAGATAAATCTTCATAAGTCACCCCAACGATTTTGAAGAATAGAGATCGCAGCAAGGGAAGCAGTATCAACCCTTAATAATCGCGGACCAAGTGAAACTGACTGAAACCCATAATCTTTTGAACTCTCAACTTCCTTAGAGGTAAAACCTCCTTCAGGACCCACGAGAATTGCCGCTGATTTAAATTGATTTTCATGAGATAAATTCTTAATTCGAATAGATTGCTCTTCTTCCCAAAAAATAATTTTTATGTCAGATTCTCGATTAAGAAAACAAAATTGTTTAACTGAAGCTAGCTTAGGTACTATGCCAGGAACTTTGCTTCGACCGCATTGCTTTGAGGCCTCTATGGCGATTCGTCGCCAACGATCATTTTTTTTTGTAATATCTTCTTGAGATGGGGTGGAGATACATCGATTGGCATTAATCGGAATAATTTTATAGATTCCTAATTCGACTGCCTTGCGTACAATATCATCAAACCCAGTCCCCTTTACTAATCCTTGCCCAAGACAAATTCTTAAAGGTGATTCACAATTATTTGCATCCTCTTTTAATATAATACTACTTTCAATTTGCTCACGTCCCACTGAAGTAAGAATAACCGTATAGCAATTGCCGCGTCCGTCTAAAACTTGAATTCTATCTCCTCTCGTAAGACGAAGCACTTTACGTATATGTATGACATCAGCCCCTCTTAAAACAACTCTTTCTTCCCTAATATTCTCAGGAATGGTAAAAAAACGGTGCATATATTAATTTAAAACCTCAAGAGGTCTCAAAACGAGAAGTTCAGATAAACTTGTAATTTGATAAAGCGGATTAATATTTTTTACCAATGAAGAACCATTTCGGTTCAGCCAGGCAGTTGGCATCCCTGCTGACTGGGCTCCTGCTATATCCATATACAAGTCATCACCGACAAAAAGAATATTTTCTGCCGCTATACCTAACCTTGAAATTGCAGCATGAAATATGGATGGATGTGGTTTACGGTATGGCGTACTAGACGAATAAATTGCAAACTCAAAATATTCATTTAATCCTGACTGAATTAATTCATTCTTTTTAATAAATTCTGGGTTGGTGGTATTAGATATTATTGCCATGGGTATACCTGATTCTTTGAATATCTTCAAGGTACCAACTACGTCAGGATAGACTAGCCTAACGTCATGAATAACCCTATAGTAAGTAGTCAACACATCTTCCCAAGAAACTCTACCTTCGATCTCAATCCCATAACTAAAAAACAGATGCCGCAAAACCGTTTCAAAACTTGCCTCACGGTGCGTTTTTTTAGATTCTTTAATTAATCCATAAAAAAGCTCCTGGTAATCACTAAAAATGGTCTCAAATGGGGGAACATTGACACCTTTTTTTTTAAGAAAACTCCTCATTGCAATAAATGCAGCACGGTCATCTTCACAAACTAAGTCAACTAAAGTATATGCCCAGTCAAATAAAATAGCTTTATAAGGAAATTTCACTACAAGGGTTTCTTTGTTAAAAAAATTTAAAAATCAGACGAACAAGAACATCATAACAAATAATTATTTGATAAATAAAGGACTATATAAACCATACTATGTGTAAAAATAAGTATTTCTGCTAATTTTTAAAAAAATAAAAAGAACTAAGTATTTAAAGCTCATAAAGTTATAATTTAGTATATAAACAAACTAGAAACTAAAAATGGGAGTTAGCTATGTGGGTGAAAGTTTTAGTCAGCATAATTTCCTTTTCATTAATTATTTCCATCAATACTTTGTTTGCTGAAGAGCCTTTAGAACTTGTATCTAAAGAAGGTTCACATTCCGTTGGACACGACCAAAATATGTTAGGAATAAGTGCTTATAAGAAAAAAAAATTTAACCTAGCTTTAAAACATTTCCAGGCAGCTTCGGTGGTTGACCGAAAAAAAGGTGAAATTTTTTTCAATCTCGGCCTAACATTTCATCAAATGCGGAAGCATCTAGAATCTGCAAAAAACTTTCAATGGGCTCTGAAACTTTCATCTGAAAATGATAAAATTTCAGGATCACAATTAATCCAGCAACATCACTGTGATAATAACCCGAAAATACCGTGCAATTTAACTAAACCTAAAAAATATAAGCTGAGATTAAGTGACATTGCTCCTCCTGGGCCTCATATTTCTCAGAGCGGCGGGGGTGGATATTAGTTTAAAGTTCTATCTACTTGTATATCTTTTACAAGCCAGATCTGGTTGATTGAATTTTTAAAATTCCAACCAATTGCTCCTAGCTTGAAGTTAACGAACCATACTGAGCTTTCACCTTCCTGGCAGTGTTTTTTGCCATATTTATCTGAAATAAAATTTACAGAATTGCAATCAGTGGTTGTCCAATACTGGTTCCATTGAACTCCATCATCAAATGGAGCTAAGAGGTAAGACCGTTTACCGCTTCTAGTTCTTAAACGAGTCTTGCTCATTAAACTTTTCAATTCTGACAAGGTAGGTAATCGCTAGTTTGCCTGATTTCCTATTGAATAGGATTTTGCAAAGCGAACCGCATCATTAAAATTTTTCTTCTCATTGGGAATTTCAGTTTGCATCCATAGAAGATTGTTTTTTAAATCTCGGATGGAGCCACTCTCAAGAGAAACAAGTTCTGGTTTAGGAAGGTCATTAACATTCACGCGGGCACTTGTCTTACACTGAGCTATAATTGGAGCCGACTCAGGACATTGATCAAGAATAGAAAAAGGACTCATTTTATTAGCCATCTTACAAACATCTTCTTTATTGGAGTTTCCAAATGCTAGTGATGGAGTAAAAACAAAAATAATCAGAGCAATAATAGTCGACATAAGAAATATCTGTTTAAAAACACATTTCTTGACTAGCATAAAAATCAAAAATATTTAAGAATTCTCTAGTAAAACTTCTTTCGCAGCCTTGAGAGCACTGCTTATATCAGGGAGCCCTCCGCTGGGCACAAAATCTACGTAGCGAATAATATTTTTTTCATCTACCACTAAAACTGTTCTCTTTAGCATACCCATTCCATCTATTAGCAATCCTGTGTTCTTACCAAAATTAAAATCGGGGTTATCAGAAAGGAAAGTCAAGTTAGTAATATTTGCTTTTTTCGCAAAACTATGTTGCCCTTGAGCAGTGTTTGTACTGATAGTAATAATATCAACGGTTTTATCCAAACCTCCGTTCTTTTCGCTAAACTGATGTGTTTGCTTATCACACACTGGAGTATTTAGCTTAGGGACAACACTGATAATCTTGACTTTCCCCTTTAGATCATCAATTTCAATACTAGATTTACCAAATCTACTTAACTGCGCATTGGGAATGACCTTCCCGATCTTAAGAACCTCATATTTTATATTTTTTGAACTGGCATTAACCGGGCAAACAAAGAACAAGGAAATAATCAAAAGAAAAGATATTTTTAAACATAATATATTTTTCATAATAACCCTCTTAAATGGTAGTTAAATCTTAATATAACTCATCTGACAATATCAATTCCAGTCTCTAAATCATTATCTAAACCGTCATAAGCCTCTATCCCACTGTCCATTCCGTCAATACCATTACCCTGCTTGTGACGATGTGATGTAAGGCTACCCATAAATTCATCGTGGCATTTAGGACAAATCCATCCTTCACCTGAAAAGATCCAGCATTCATTTTCCACCCAATCTTGAGCATCTTCTTCGCTATCAAAAGATTCGCCTTTCCCAAGACAATCAGAAGCTATTTTCGGATGACATTCAATAGAATATTCTTTTTTCATTTTTTATACACAAATCAGCATGAATTATTCATTCTAATGGAGTCGAAGAAAACATCGACATATTGAAACCTTTTTTTTCAAGTGATTTTATAAGTTGATTATATTGTGATGTATCCATTGTTGGAGTTCTACTTAAAATCCAAAGATATTGTCGGTTGGGCTCACTCACTACGGCATATTCATAATTCTCACCCAAATCGACAATCCAGTAATTACCATAAAATGGCCATTGAAAGGATACTTTTAATTTAGCATTTGTTGTTTTATCAGAAATGTAAGCCGTGCCAATGGCTTCTCTCATTTCTCCATTTAGTTCTCTATCCTTACATCTATTGACAACCTTTATAAATCCATCACTTGCTAATTCGTAATCTGCAGTCACTGCATAACAATTTTGCTGAAACCAGTTTGGATAACGACCTATTTCATACCATCTACCAAGGTATCTTTCTATATCAACACGACTAATAACCTGAAGTGGAGGTTCTACTTGAGATGGAACTATGGCGCAAGATGAATGAATAACTGAAGAAACTAATAATAGAAAATTTAGAACAACTAGTCTAAACATTAAAATAAACCAATAAAGTATTTCAGTTGCTTAACTTTATACAAAAATTCCCACTACGAATCAGGGGAAATTTCTTTTAGCTTGTGTGCAGCCATAGCTACTCCAGCATGATTTCCTAGATCGGTATAAGACTGCAAAGCTTTTTTTATATATTTCACAGCCATTTCATCGTCATTCATTTTGTCATAGGCTATAGAAGCAATGCTCATCTGCATTTGAGGAACAAACCTATAAAACTTATCCAATTTAATTCCTTCTTTAAAAACTTCAATCGCTTCAGAATTCTTATCCAAATTTCCATAGGCTATACCAAGCCCCAAATAGGCGGGGATGTAGTAAGGATCAATAGTTATAGCACTTTTAAAAATCCTACTGGCTTCAAAATGATTTCCATTTATTCCCATCTGGTTTCCCAAAGAAACATAATCATCCGGACTCATAGCATCATTTGTCCTGACGTTCATTACTATTACGCTCGCCAAAAACAAACAGAAAATAATAAAGTATATTTTTTTCATAAGCTAAACCAATTTATGAATAATAGGTTCTGCATAAAAATTAATGCAAAAAAGGAAGGAAGCTCAAGTGCTCAGTCTTAAGTTGCCTGACAGAAGGCTTTGCACTGAATGGACCCCCAGGTCCCACTTGAGCTTCCTAATTCCTTATTTAATTATTTTTTTTCAAACTTATTTTTTTTTGACACTCATGAGAACAATACTTTGACCTGGCATGCCTAGGATGAAACTCGCGATCACATACCACACATTTCATGTCATAAAATTTAGTCCCACGAGTAACGTTTTTCGGTTCGGTTAGGCTCTTTATATATTGAATTGCTCTCTTTGTAGATTTTTGTTCAAGCAGGGTATTGCTTGCTTCGGATAGCATCTCATCACTTCGTATGATTTTTTTTAGATTTCCATTTTTATCAAAAACTTTGCAATTAAAAACCATAACCCTCCAAAAATCCCTAAAAAATGCAGTATGCAACTACTTTTTCAATTTATAGACTTCCCAATTTAAATACTTATCATACTTAGCGTTTTTTTGTGATCCAAATTTAAAAATTTTCACGAAACAATTTTGAGTAGTTTTATTTGCTTTTCTAATATCCGATCCAGACAAAACTAAGTGTGGTCGTATCTTTAAATAAATACTCTTTTCTGTTGAAACAGGCTGAAGGTTAATTTCAACAAATTGTTTACCCACAACCATATCTTTTCGCTTAAATGAATACTTTCTTTCAAAAGCGTGATTATCAATAAATCTAATTCTATCCTGATATATATTTAGTAATTTCCCACTATTGACTTCAGTGCCACTAGAAACCCAAGTACCGAAGATATTTGATGGGCAACCTGCCTCAACCCATTTTTTATCATCCCAACCCAAGCCATAAACTAACTTCATTGAAATAATCATAAATAAAAGAGTTATGAATAGAACTTTAAACCTAAACTTTAAGTCGAATGTAAAAATTTTTAAATCACTCATTAGTTTAAAAAAAAATAATACCAAACATATAAAAAACTACCTTACAGAAGCGCTAATGGTTGAAGGGTCAAACATTTTTACATGAGAAGATAAAAATAATGCGAATGTATCCATATCAAATGGCCAAGCATATTGGATATCAACTTCTGGAAATTTTTTTCTCATTACCTTTAATTCTTCTGGGATTTCTAGCTCAGAATGAGAGCCACCTCTTGTAATCATTGTTGTAACAAGGATTATTTTCGAAACTCCTTCTTCTACGAGTTCTTTAACAGCATCTTCTATAGTCGGATAACAAAATTCGTTGTAAGCAGTTTTTACAATAAATTCCTCCAAAAATTTTTTCATATGAGATGCAAGATTTTCCAGTCCATATTTATACGGGTCGGTTTCCGGAGTTCTATTCCACCTACGAATAATATTATCAAGTTCTATCTCTTGCTCCGAAGCCTCGCCCCTAGTTTTTACCCTAGATTTATGTAACCTCATAAATTTTTCAACCACTTCACTGGGTATATCTTTTGGCAAACCACCATGACCAATTAAAATCACTGCTGATTTATTGTTTCCCATAATTTTGCCCCTTATTAAAACTAAAACCTTATGAAAATATTGTTTTAGTATTAAACATTAATTTTTTGTAAAAATTCATAATATTTTTTGAAATCAGGAAGATGTGTTACACCAGGTATATTACATGGGCTACCTTTCCCCCCGGTAATTATCGAAGATTTTTCGTTTATATCACCTCTGATCTTAAAAAGACAATCTTCAGTAAATTCAGTGCTCATCGAATGGGAGATGCTCAAAGCAATAAGCTTTGGGAATGAACTTTTTGCAACTCTAATAATTTCATCTATTGGCGTATCAATTCCAAGATAAACTACCTTTAACCTAGTCATAGAGGTAACGATCGCGCACATGAGAATACCAAGGTTATAGGGGTCACCAGGAAGAGTAGTAATTAATACACTGGGACCATTTTTTCTAGCATTCATCTGGCGCCATTTTTCACTAAAAAATCCAACCAGACACTCTGTAGCAAAATGTTCTTGAGAAATAGTTAATTGTTTCTCCTCCCACGCATTCCCGATCATTTCTAAAAATGGGCTGGCATAGTCTAAAATAAAGTTAAGCCCACCTACCTCTCCCCATTTCAAATGAAAGGAATTAATAAGAAGATCATCATCATATTCATGGACATATTTAATCCAATTTTCAACAACTGGTTCTTTAACTAGCAAGCCTGACTCTTCAAGATTATTCAAGCTTGAAGCTGGGTCAATAAATGGCTGTAACCCCATCAATGAATGCAACTGTTCAATGGTTCCTGTCACAACCTTGCTTGCTCGGTATCCCGAATCCAATGCCTTGGCAATTGTCCTAAGTCTTAGAACATCTTTTTTAGGATACCTACGATGACCTGATGGAAGACGATGAGCCTTAGGAGTACCATATCTCTTTTCCCACATCCTTAAGGTGTGAGTGGTAATTCCTGTAAGTCTTGACAGCTCACCAATCGAAATCAAATCTTCAAGTTCATTAACACTCATACTTAGTCCCCCCCCATTCCGTATCTATCCAGATATGTACCAATTTTATTTTTCAGTTTATTTAATTTTTTGGAAGGGGTAAAACCATTGCTCTTGGAAAAGCTTGGCTTCATTTCCTCTTCAAAGATCCTCCAATGCCTTTTACTTAAAGCCTCGCTTGTGATTATTTTTAGCAACTTCCCCTTTTGATTAAAAACACGGACTTGATTAAACATGATGTTCTCCTTATTTCCAATCATTCAAGGTTATAGATTAAACGTTATCGTCTGAAATATCAGTTGCAGCTTTAGCAACACCAGAATTTGTTCGTTCGCTATCGATTTTCAACCCAGCTGTTGTTCTTTCAGCCTCAAGCTTATGTCCTGAAATTGAAATATAAAATCTATTCCCAACGAGAATTTCATATTCTTCCAGAAGATTCTGTTCGAAGGTATTTAGCCCAACAAGAAATCCACCCTCTGATAAAAATACGCGCTTAACAATTTTGTCGTTAGTTTTATTTCCAAATGTCCACTCAATGTTACGAACTCTATGATCATGCCCTCTATGTTCCAATTTAATTAGTGACACTTTCGAAACATTCATTGATGATTTTATAGGAATCAACCATTCAGAATTAGTTGAATTAATATTTTTTGCCTTGATAATTCTTACACCCATTGTGGTTCTTTCAATAAGAGCATTAACACCACCTATTGACGAAGAAAATTTGTTACCTACTTTAATTCCATAACTATTAAGTTTGCGCTGCTCAAAACGACTCAAACCAACAATTCCATTTGGGATATTAGAATTAATATGTCTTTCAATTTTCTTTTTCATGTTTTTTGAAAATTCCCATTTATAAGGTAACTGCGAGTGATCGTGTGAGGAATGGGCAAACACTAAAGCTGAAGGTATAGCCACCATGCTGAAAACCAAGAATGATTTGACAATTAATTTTTTTAACGACATGACCTTGCTCCTTATTTTTAAAATTATAATAAATAGTTAGACTAATGTCTATTTATTAATATAAACAAGTATCTAAATATGTCAATAACTATTTATACAATTGTCTAAATATTTTAAAATATAGTTAAATAATTGATTTTAAATAAGTAAGTATGTAAAAAATAAAATTATTACCATATTTGCTAGGTTTTTTACGATTTATTGATTAATTTTTCTAAATTAATCCTATAAATATATAGATATTTGTATAAAAATAATTATGCGATTAGTATTAGAGGATAGAAAATAGTCTCGTAAAAGGGGGCGTCTTAAATAAAACAGAACTACCAATCACGCTTAGGGCTATATCTAGATGCGCTGCGAAGTTCCTGGACTTCTTTGCCACTGATGCCTAAAAAATATAAAATAAGCTCAATGTTTGACTGGTTGATTCCTGCGTTAGCATGTCTTTGCACTATTAATTTAGCATTGAAAGCGATACCAAGACCTGCCTTAGCTAGCATATGAATATCATTGGCACCATCGCCCACTGCAACTACTTGCTTTAAAGAAAATCCTTCCTGGTCAGCAATGGCTACAATAGCTCGCTCTTTAGCACGTGCATCTACGACATCACCAATAATACGCCCAGTTAGCTTATCATCCACGATTTCCAGCTGGTTGGAAATTCCATAGTCAAGGTTATAGTTGTCTTTAATACGATCTATAAAAAATTGAAATCCACCACTTACTATTCCTATGCGGTAGCCTAAGTACTGCAAAATACGAACTAGATCTTCCGCACCAGGCGTGATAGGAATTCGCTTATATAGCTCTTCTAATTTAAAAACCGAAAGGCCTGCAAGCAATTTCACTCGTTCACAAAGAGCAAGCTTGAAGTCAAGCTCACCATT
Source organism: uncultured Nitrospinaceae bacterium (assembly GCA_964584125.1). GTDB lineage: Bacteria > Nitrospinota > Nitrospinia > Nitrospinales > VA-1 > Nitromaritima. The sequence continues at coordinate 9,542 of CAZOYP010000049.1, forward strand.
CATTGCACGTTTTGTGATTTCTTCCATACGACTTCCTACACCCGCTATTTTACCAAGTTCATCAATTATTTCACATTGCAGAAAAGTCATATCAGCATCAAATACGATCAATCTTTTATTACGTCGAAACATCGTATCTTCTTGCACTGCAATATCTACTGAAAATTTTTCTTTGAACCTAACTAATGCATTTAAGATATCAACCGTGGAATGATCTTCTTTACTCCCTATAACAACTTCTATTACATGATGATCACTGTAATCCAATTGTTCAATACGAAGAATGTTAATATCACGTGTGGAAAAAGTTTGGGTAAGGTGAAGAAAAACTTCAGATGAAAGGCTTGGGCCAAGTAATGTAACTACTGAGCGGTACTTATATCGAGCTTCCGGACGAAGTTCTTCCTCCCAAGGAAGGACCTGCAGCGTAATACCATGCTCAGCCGCCCATTTATCAAGAGCTCCTCGTAATTCCAAGATAGAATGCGCCTTCCCACCACCTAGCAATAAAGATAAATTAAGCAGACCATTAAACACGAATTGCTTTATATCAAGCACATCCCAATTAAAAACAACTATAGACTCTAGAGACTCGGCTAAAATACCCGGCCTATCGGTTCCTGAAATTTGAATATGAATTTGGCACGAGTCTTCAGCTTCCTGCATAGATTAACCTTGGGGGTTATAGCGCCAACCATCCATTTTCTTACAAGCCCAACCATCGTGAACCTGGAATGTAGAAAGACCTGAAAGAGTTTCTGAATTAAACAAATCCAAAACACCATGGCCTTTTATTAGATTATTTTTAAGATGCAGGCGTTTTAATTTGGTGAGCACTTTTGATTTTGAGAGACAAATCAATCCTTCGTCAGTAACCCCGTTTTGATTAAGGTTCAAGTATTGAACATTCCTTAGCAAATCGCACTCAGCTAACTCAATCAAACCGGCATCACCCAATTGGTTATCTGCCAAATCCAACCAAGTAATATCTGTCATTCTTTTTGAAGACCACAAATAACGGGCAGACTCTGGAGTTAGATGTATTCCACTAGCCATTAACTGATTACCTCTTAAACGGCCATCAAAAATATCTTCAGCAGTACGAATTGTAGTCTTGTTCATCGTGAATAAAGTCGTTTTTTAAAACATATCTTTTAACCTAAAACGAAAAATATGGCAAGCTCTGCAGGATACCTTCTATTTCTTTCGATTAAAAAAAACATATTGGCTTCCTTTCAGTTCATTGGGTAAGTAATCTTGCACCACCTCACTATTTGGATAGTCGTGAGGATATTTATACTTTTTGCCATAACCGTATCTACCTTTAGCGTCACTGTAATGAGAATCCTTCAGGTGATCTGGCACAGGATAAGATTTACCTTTCTTCTGAATATCATTCAAAGCTTTATCAATAGCAACAATGGCTGAGTTGTCTTTAGGTGCTTGCGCTATATAAATCACCGCTTGCGCGAGAGGTATTCTTGCTTCGGGCCAACCTAATCTTTCGCAAGATTCTGCAGCAGCATTAGCAATCAAAAGAGCCATAGGATCTGCATTCCCAACATCCTCGGTTGCAGTAACAATCAATCGCCGAGCAATAAAACGAGGACTTTCGCCCCCGCTAATCATTTTTGCTAACCAGTAAATGGCAGCATCTGAGTCTGAGCCACGCATACTTTTTTGAAAAGCCGAAGCATGATCATAATGCTCAGTACCTCCTTTATCATACAAAACGGCAACTGACTGAATTATGCCTTCAACATCTTTGACGTCAACCAATCGAGCTTTACCTTCAATGCAATAAGAAAAATCACGAGCCGCCTCCAATAGATTTAGTGCTTTACGCGCGTCTCCATTTGCATAACATATAATTAGTCTGCGCGCATCAGAATGAATTTGAAAGGAATCATTCCCTAAACCGTATTCCTTATCAATCAATGCCCGTTCCAACAAGGACTCCATGTCTTTAGTAGATAAAGATTCCAAACGAAATATCTGACACCTCGATCGCAAAGAGGGAATAACTTCAAAAGATGGGTTTTCAGTAGTAGAACCAATTAAACGAATGGTTCCATTCTCAATATGAGGTAAAACAGAGTCCTGCTGAGATTTATTCAAACGGTGAATTTCGTCAATAAATAATATCGAACCACGTCTTGACTGACGCCATGTTTTTTTTGATTGATCGATAACTTTTCGAATTTCTGACACACCTGCGTTTACTGCACTTATTTCATAAAACTTACTTTCTGAAATATTTTCCACAAGGCGAGCAATAGTAGTTTTTCCTGATCCTGGCGGCCCCCACAAAATAAACGAAAAAGTTGACTTCCCTGTAACAAGTTTTCGTAATGGCTTTCCTTTACCTATAAGAGTTGCCTGCCCAAGTAATTGTTTAAAATCTCGTGGTCGCATACGATCAGCAAGCGGAGCCATCGGAAAGTCATTTACTTTATCTTGAAATTCAGGAAAAAGTTCCATTAAATATTGATATAAATTATTAGAATTATCTACAAGTTGCTAGCAATCAAGAAATCTCTTAAGAAAAAAACATATGATATTTACTTTATACCTTTCTAATCTTCTGACCAGTCACAAATCATAAAATCCATCCACCTGTGATCTCCAAAAGTAGTGGGTCTACTAGATAGATATCCCATATGCCCACCAAAATCAGGTGTATTAAGATCTATAGAACTACTCATACGAACGGATTTAAAAATATTTTTCTCCACAAAAGGGTCATCTACAGCACAAAGAATTGTAGTTGGAACACTAATATCTTCTAAATAGTTTTTTGCACTGCAATCTGAATAATACTCATCAATATTTTTATAGTCTGCTGCAGGAGCCGTATATAAATCATCAAACTCAAGAATCGTTTTAGCTTTAACTGGGGGAGCAAACGCATCAGGAAAGCATTCGACCATAGCTTCTACCTGTATGTGAACCTGTTTCATAAAATAATTATTAAAAATAGAACCTTCTATATTTTTAGATAAAATATGGGCTGTCCTTTTCAAATCTACTGGTGGATTTATAGCGAATGCTTTGCGAACCTTTGAAGTTCGGATTCCTTTCTCACCTAGATACTTTAAAAGGATATTCCCGCTCAACGAAAAGCCCACAATATCAATAGGATTTCGTGGATATATTTTTGAGATAAAATTAACGACCATTTCTAAATCATCGCTACTTCCACCATTCCATAAGCGATCACTCAAACCAACACCAAGACCACTTCCTCGTTGATTCATCATAAAGACAATAAATCCACGGACCCAAAGTTTCCGAGCAATTCGACGCATATATCCAGATTCAGAACAACCACCCATCCCATGAGCCAGGAGAATAATGGGAGAATCTCGATTGCTTGACGACAATTCAAAAAGTATCAACTTTGTCCTTTGATCAATTAATACTTTATGGAGTTTTCGTTCTGGCAAGTCTGTTTTCCCAGAGATCAATGACCCTAAAGTCGTTTGAATATATTTATTTCGAAGTAAAAAATTAGTTTCAAATGAATATTTATTATAATTCATTATCTACTTAAGGGTTTTCCAAACTGAGCATCTTATTTAACTATAAAATAATCTCATTTCTTCATATTGACACAACTTAAAAGGATTGTTAAATTTAAGAATGACCCAAGTTCAACCAACAAAAGAGAGTGCGAGAGGTTCTGTGCGCCTACTAAATTTTTTCATCAAAACAACTTTAGTTTGGTTTATCACATTTACAGTACTCCCATTTGAGGCTATCGCAAGTAAAGAAACAAAAATTAAATCTCGACGCCATTATGCCGATGGGGTTCAACTAAGCCAGGCTAAATATTGGAAAGAGGCTTCCGAAGAGTTTCTAAAAGCCGTACAAATTGACCCTAAATATAGATTAGCCTACGCAAATCTTGGGGTAACACTTAGCGAACTTGGAAGGCACAAAGAAGCCCTTCTCGCTTTCGAAGAAGCAATAATACTTGGGTACGACCATGCCCAACTACGCTACAACAGAGGCCTTTCTTTTTCCAACTTAAATTTAACTGAGGACGCAATAAAGGAATTCAAACTATCCTTGAAAATGGACCCTAGAAATGTTAGAGCAAATTACAATCTTGGTCTTTTATACACAAGGCAAAATAAGCCCAATGAAGCTCAAAAACAAGTTAACCTTCTCTACTCACGCAACAATGATTTAGCTAAAAAACTTTTCGATTCGATTTTACCCAGATATAAGATTTCGTCTGTAGATAATGGAGGTACAATCAAGGGAAGAGCAACCTTGGCTGGAGAAATACCGAGACCAAGGTTTTTCCCACTCATAGCATCGCCAAATCTTAAGTATTGTAACCGAATGTCAGATGGGACAGGGAATCGCATTTTATTTGATTTTACAGTATCAGAGTCTCGTGGGCTTAAGGATACCTTAATAAAACTAATAGACGTAAAAAAGGGGAAACCATACACAAAAGAAATTCAAAAAATGGTAATGAATCGCTGCCATACTCCCAAATATGTTATTGGAGCTCGTAATGGAGAAACCATAATACTGGAAAATACTGATCCCATCAGACATGAAGTTGTTGCATACGAATTTACCCGCCGAGGTATAAATCAAAGAAGCCATCGTCCTGTAGACGCAAACACTTCACAAGCTAGGGATGTTTTCGTAAAAAATAATACAGAAAATTTTCTAATCAAATGCAACCTGCATCCATTTTTACAGTCTAGAGGCATGATAGTCGATAATCCTTATTACGCCATAAGCGATAAAGAAGGAAATTTTTTAATCGAGGATGTTCCACCCGGTACCTACGAAGTCATTGCCTGGCACCCATTTATACCTAGCCAAGTTGGGACCGTCACAATTAATCCTGGGAACCAGTCAATTATAAATTTCCAGTTTGATGGGGCGAAGGATCAACGAGTCATATACAACGATAACTGGGAAGGATATAGGTTTGCTCCAGTTTATGACAGCAAAAAAAATTTTTACGGTGGGCCCAGAAAGGATGACCCTGTAGAAGTACTCCAAGTTTACAAAAAGCACACTAGTTCAGTTAAATGACTGAATCAATTTTTTTTCTCATAAAACCTAACAAGTGGTTTAATTTTTTCTGTATCTTTTATTTTAGTAGCTACTTTTTCTGCTTCTGCCCTTTCCATAAAGTTACCCACAAAAACTCGATGTAATTTATAAGTCTTACCTTTTGCTAAAGCTGAAACAATAAAAGTAGAGTAACCTTCAGCAATCATTTTGGATTTAAGAACGTCCGCCTTTGTAAGTTCCTGAAACGACCCCACTTGAAGAACAAACCCTGACAATAAAGAATTGGACTTATTCACATCTTCAAGGTTTACGGAACTTGAGTTAACAATATTATCAGAAATGGACTGAACTGACTCAGGAATAACGAGAGCTCCATTCAATCCAACATATTTTTTCATTTCTGGATCATTAAGGGTTTCAAAGAAAGTAAATTCATCTAGCGAACTTGCTCCCAATTCAACTAAAGCTTGCTTATCCTTAATATCTTTAGGCTTAGATGAAATTATTTTTTTCAAGGACAGCTTTTTGGGTTCTGGAAAAATTTTCAACACTTTATCCCAACTAAAAAAGATCCCTGCACCAGCAAAGGTAAGAACTAAAAATGTTAAGAGAATTTTAGCTAATGATTTCATTATACTAGAACATGGCCGAAATACTGACGAAATTCATGGCCAAAGCATAAACTACATACGCTCAGGTGCAGAAACACCCATAATAGAAAGACCATTACGTATTGTAACACGAAGACAGTTCATTAAAAATAAACGGGCAAAAGATAAAGCACGGTTATCACTCACAATACGGTTATTGGAATAATATCTATGAAAAGTGCCAACAAGATCCTGTAGGTAAAATGCAATTCGATGGACTTCTAATAACTCCGCACTTTTCTCAACTATTTCTGTGAAAATAAGTATTTTTTTTATCATTATAAATTCTTCTTCATTGACTAGTGGTGACAAATCAATCTCAGTTGAATCCAACAGTTTAATTCCTTGTTCATTTGCTGTTCGAAAAATACTACAAATACGCGCATGAGCGTATTGTATATAAAAAACGGGATTTTCCGGTGACTCTTTTTTTGCTAACTCGAGGTCAAAGTCCAGATGAGTATCGGAACTTCGCATCAAAAAGAAAAACCGAGCCGCGTCAATCCCTACTTCCTTAATGACGTCAGCCAAAGTCACAAACTCGCCCGATCTGGTAGACATCGATACTTTTTCTCCACCACGCTTCAGAGAAACAAATTGAACAAGGATTACTTTAAAAACGTTTTCATTGTATCCCAGAGCTTGCAATGCAGACTTCATCCTAGGAACGTAACCGTGATGATCTGCCCCCCACAAATCTATAATCCATTCAAAGCCGCGATCAATTTTATTCTTGTGATAAGCAATATCAGAACAAAAGTACGTATTCTCACCAGACTGTTTGATAAGCACTCGATCTTTTTCATCATTTAAATCAGAAGATCTTAACCAGACGGCCCCTTCTTTATCATAAACATGTTTCTCTTCTCGTAGCCAACTAACTGCAGTATCAACTAACTGTTCGTCATAAAGTTTTTTCTCACTAAACCATTGATTAAAGTTCACACCAAACATAGTAAGGTCTTCTTTTATTTGAGCTAAAACTGAACTAAGTGCGTATTCGCGAAAAAATGAAAGGACCTCTTCCTCTTCTTTATCAAGAAACTCGTCTCCGTGTTTTTCAAATATATTTTGCGCTATATCCTTGATATATTCTCCCTGATAATAATCTGATGGAAATTCACTTCCTTTTCCCTGTAACCCTAAATAACGAGCCCATGTAGACCGTCCAAGGGTATTCATTTGATTTCCTACATCATTAATATAGTACTCGGTACTGACATTATACCCAGCTTTGTCTAGCAGACGACTAAGCATATCTCCTACGGCTGCGCCTCTACCATGACCAACATGAAGAGGACCAGTCGGGTTTGCACTTACAAATTCAAGAAGAACCTTTTTACCCTGACCAGCATTGGAGGATCCGTATTCATCTGCTTGTTCAGCCACCTTCAATAAACGCTTCAAAAAAAAAGATGGCTTCATTGACAGGTTAAGAAATCCAGGTCCGGCAATTTTAACTGATGATATGTCATCTTCGTTAGATTGAAGATGACCAGATAAAATTTCTGCAATATCGTATGGTTTCATTCTTTCAGACTTCGCAAGCCCCATAGCCAAAGATGTAGAAAAATCACCAAATTTTTCTTCCTTAGGCTTTTCCACAATAATTTGAGGCATGACAGACAGCTTAAGATCACCATTTTTCTTTGCGTTATCAAGTGCGCAACCAAGAAGTTGACGTATGAAGTTTTTCATATTCTTTTAAAAAGCAACTATAAATTTTTTAAACTTAGATCTCGCTCGAAAGTGGCGATTAGGACCGGAGGGTTCGAAGCTGGGGTCAGTTTATTTGATTACGAACAGACTCAATTTCTTTTTCCATTCTCTCTTCAAATAGTTTTTTTTCCTCCGCAAATTCCTTTTGCAGTGCTTCTATCTCATACTTGATTTCGTCGGGAGGAATTCGGTCGTTGAGCTTACCCAGTTTATCCTGCAACATTACATCCTTATCTGCAATTTTAGCCATGTATTCTTTGCGGATATCACTAATTCTTTCCTTCTGTTGTTTGGTAATTTTTTTTTGGTTTTTAAGTTCAGGAACTAGTTTTTCGGATTTTTCAAGGCTAAGTTCCCACGCACTTTTTAGACCAGACATATATAACACACCCTAATTAAAGATTTTTGAACTTGCTTCATAATAAACTAAGCAGTCCAGAGACTCAATCGTAAAAATATTCAGTCTGATTGTTAAGAGATATAAAGTTATTTTTTATAATTTTCTGAATTATTATTGAATTCTTTTAATAGCCTTTCAATAGATATTGTTTTACAAGCAACCTTTTGATATTCTCACCTACATTATGTCAATGGAAGAAAGACCTATTTTACTTAGAAATTTGAGGAATTATTTAACATTTCTAAAGGACTATGGTTTTTCCGATATTCCCTCCAAATCAGGTGTTAAGCTTAAACTTCAACCAGTCACAAAAAAACTCTCTCAACTCTCTATTAATACCAACCAACAAGACATGAAAACAAAAAAAACAACCATGACTATTGAAGGAGTTAGAGAAGAATTAGGTGACTGTACACGCTGCAACTTGCACAAAGGGAGAAAAACAATAGTGTTTGGCTCAGGAAATCCTCATGCAGATCTTGTTTTTGTTGGCGAAGGACCGGGGGCCGACGAGGATGATCAAGGATCTCCATTTGTAGGAAGAGCCGGGAAAAAACTAACTGAAATTATAGAAAAAGGGATGAATCTTAGTCGTGAAAATGACACCTATATTTGTAACATTGTGAAGTGTCGCCCACCTAGCAATAGAGACCCAAAGGCGGATGAAATAGAGGCATGTAATCCATTCTTAATAAAACAACTGCAAGCCATTCAACCCAAAGCCATTGTTGCATTAGGTAAACCAGCTTCTAGCACCTTGTTAGGGAGAAGTGTACCTATTATGAAAGAACGCGGCAACTGGTATAAATATGAAGGAATTCCACTAATGCTAACACTTCATCCAGCATATCTTTTGAGAGCGTATACTATAGAAAATCGACGTAATGTAATGAATGACATGAATAAGGTTTTGGCAAAACTCAAGTAAAGAGAACAATAGAAAAAAAACTCCATTGTAGGGGAAACTGAAAATCATACCCCTTTTCGATTATCGCCAGACCACCCTATTAAAAAAAATTATATTTTTAGTGGCCAGCTAATGATGGCTAGTATTATCGGATGAATGTGAAAGTTCTATTTGATAAATTTCTAAATAACATAATACCCGCTTCGCAAAAATTTGATTTAATCAAAATATCAATCGAAAGAAAGTCATGGCTTAAAGAAATAAACCAATGATTCCCATTATTGGACCAGGAGAAAGTAAAAATGGTTTCGAAAATAATACGATCTGCATACTTAGGGTCAAAAGAGTTTATGAAACCATTGCAGGATGAATTAGACGAGATTATTGATATTCATGATCAACTAATCTTGTCATCCGCCTTACCTATAAAATCTTTGTGGTCAATAAACACATGGCATAATCCAAAAATTCTAAAAATAGACTCAATTAGCGATGGAGTAAAGCAATTAAGGCACATTCAACGTAATTGGTGCCTCTACTCATATCAATTTCACAGACGTGCAAAACTAATACAGGAACAATTACCCCACATTTCCGCAAAACCCCTAAGCTTTCCCTGTTCACTACCCACATCCCCAATCGGCTCATGGACACTTCTTACAGAAAATCAGATCTTATCATCTCCAAAGTGTTCCAGTTTATTTAAAAATGGAGAGTTTATTTTTAAAGAAGATAGAAAAGGTCCTCCAAGCCGCGCCTATCTTAAGTTGTACGAGTCCTTAACAAGGATAGAAAAAATGCCGCAACCTGGTGACTTTTGTATTGATGCAGGAGGAAGTCCGGGTGGATGGACATGGGTATTACAGAAACTGGGGGCTCGAGTCCTATCAGTTGACCGCTCACCCTTAGATTCTAAAATAACCTCTCTTCCAAATGTCGAATATAAAAAAGGCGACGTTTTCTCCATAAATCCCTCAGACTACGATAAAGTAGACTGGCTATTTAGTGATGTAGTCTGCTTTCCAGAAAAGCTATTTGATTGGATATTTATGTGGTTTGAGTCAAAAAAATGTAAAAACTTTGTTTGCACAATAAAATTTCAAGGCCATCAAAATTATAGTTTTGCTAGAAAGTTCTTAGAGATTGAAGGCAGTCAAGTTATTCACCTATATAACAATAAACACGAACTAACATTTATAAATAAAGAATAAAAAGATAAACTTTATTTTCTAGGAATCCGCCTTTCTAAACTTCGAAAACGCAGGAAATTTACTAGTGATCATCTATTTACCATTATTAAAAAATTTAAAGCAAAATCAACAAAACAATAGCAGAAAACTTTTTTAAAAAAAATGTTTTTAAAAAGACTCACATATACAACCTGGGGTTTGTTAGTGCTTGCTATAGCAGTAACTTTTATTACCCTTAATAATGTCAAGAAAGAAAATGAATATGACTGGACACAACAATTTGAACAAGAAGGAATCAAGAATA
>CAZOYP010000050.1:0-19700 GCA_964584125.1 uncultured Nitrospinaceae bacterium
AGTTCCCGTGATTGGGCCTTGGACTTTAAGGGCGACTTTGTTAAAAAGAAATATTACATTAGAGGCATTTTCCCACACACAAGAGTAGCAGGCATGCAAGGGTTTGTTATGAACCAGCGCAACAAAATTTTCTTATCAAGAAAAGTGCGTGCAGCAGTTGCTATGGTTTTTGATTTTCAATGGAGTAATAAAAACCTTTTCTACGGTCAATACACGCGAAACCAATGTTATTTCGACAATAATCCTGAAATGAAAGCAAAGGGTTTAGCAATAGGAGAAGTTAAGTCCATATTGGAAAAATTACGGGAAAAGTACGGGCCGTCTTTTGTACCTAAAACAACATTAACCAAACCAGTTGGCGCCCCTGGGCAAGGACAATCTATAGAAAAAAACATTAAAACAGCGAATGCTTTATTAGATTCAGCTGGTTGGAAGATGAAAGCTGATGGGATACGTAGCAAAAATGGAGAACCACTGGTAGTTAAATTAGTCCTTAATTCCCCGTTATTCCAGCGAATTGTAGAGCCTTACAAAAATAACCTTAAAAAAATTGGATTGGACTTGGATATTAAAGTAGTTCAAATCGCAAAATATGAAGAAATTCTAAGGAATTTTAACTACGATATGATTGTTGCAAATTATCCACAAAGTCGATCACCAGGCAATGAACAGCGATCTATGTGGAGCAGAGAAGCTGAAAGAACACCTGGTTCAAGGAATTATATGGGTATCAAGAATCCAGCTATCGATGAACTGATTAATGCAATCGTAGAAGCAAAATCTCGTAAAGAGTTAATAAATTCTATTCAAGCAATGGATCGAATACTTACTCATCAATTTTATATTGTACCTAATTGGTACATTCCTTACGATCGAATTGTTTATTGGAATAAATTTTCACGCCCAAAAAATAACCCGTCTCAATCACTTATAATAAATAACATACTTGAATGGTGGTGGCTTGATGAAAACAAAGCAATCTCATTAAAAAAGGCACGAGCTTCAGGTTCAACTCTCCAGTAATTCTTCCTAGATGACATCCTACATAATACGTCGATTTCTTTTAATGATTCCTACTCTTATCGGAATAGTGACAATTACATTCTTAATCATTCAGTTTGTTCCTGGAGGACCCATAGACCAAATGAAATCTCTGTTAAGAGGCCACTCTGCATCTACGTCTGAGGCTGGTGGTGCGGCTCAAAAAATGCTTTCTATAAAACAAACAGAAATTGACGATACCAACTTAGAACAACTCAAAAAAATATATAATCTCGACCGCCCATTATGGGAGCGATACGTTAGGACATTTATATGGTATACACCAAAAAATTCGGAAGGGTCTTTAGTCAACCGTTTTTTTGATAGGAATAATTGGGATGGATTTCTTGTTTTTAAGTTTGGCGATTCTTTTTACAGAAATAAATCTGTCTTAGAACTCATAAAGGAAAAACTACCTGTATCAGCATCTCTGGGCGTCACAAGCTTTTTTCTTACTTACATTATTTGCATTATTCTTGGAATCTCTAAAGCAATAAGACATGAAACTCAATACGATACAGTAACTAGCCTTATTGTGCTTGTCGGTTATAGCATTCCTGGGTTTGTAATGGGAATATTTTTGATTGTATTTCTAGGTCCGGGTGATGGAGCAATCATTCACCTTATTCCATTATCTGGGTTAACTTCTGCAGGAACGCCAGGTTATGAAGACTGGTCAGCCTTAAAAAAAATAGGCGATTACCTTCATCATTTGGCAGCTCCTTTGTTCTGTTTCATACTAGGTGGTTTTGCTACCCTAACTATGCTAACAAAAAATGCCATACTTGAAGAAACTCAAAAACAGTATGTGCTTACTGCACGTGCAAAAGGATTACCGGAAAAAATAGTTTTATTTAAGCACATTCTTAAAAATGCACTCATCCCTCTTATCACAGGTTTTCCAACAGCATTTTTAGCTATGTTTTTTGCTGGCTCGCTTTTAATTGAGCAAATATTTACCCTGGATGGTTTAGGTCTACTTTCATATCAAGCCGTGATACAAAGAGACTACCCAATAGTTCTAGGTACGTTATTTATATTTTCATTGATGGGCCTTATCGGTCAGTTACTAACAGACTTGACATATGTTCTTATTGATCGGCGAATTTCTTTTGATGAATCACAGGGTTAAGCAAACACGGGCATGAAAATAACCAAAGATTATAGCCTTAAATGGAATAAGTTTAAGCAAGATAAAAGAGCTTTTATTAGCTTTGTTGTGCTTATTATGCTTTTTATCATTACAACTCCTGCTGAATTTCTATGTAACACTCGTCCTATTTTGCTTGTAGTTGAAGGAAAAATATTTATACCAGTACTATTCACCTATAGTGAAAAAGATTTTGGAGGAACACTTTTGAGCGAGCCCGATTATCTTTCAAAAAAATTTAGAAATCTTCTTGATGGAAAATCAGATGATTTTATTAATAATAAAAATTCTTCATCCTTTGGGTTTGACCTAGATGATTTTGATGAAGAAGAAACAGTTTTTTCCATTGAAATAGATGACTTTGAGGATGAAACTCACGAGACTCATATTTCACCTACTACAAATGGCACTTTTTTAGAATCGAGTAAAAAACCTCTTGATTATTGGTTATTGTGGCCTCCTGTTCGATATGATTATAAATATATACCGACAGAAAGTAACACAGGAAATGTTGTGCTTTCGGCACCTTATAAAACAATTGATACAACAACTGGTCAATATATAGAGTCCTCATGGATCGACGGACACTATCTTGGAACTGATGATAGAGGAAGAGATGTTTTAGCACGATTAATATATGGGCTCCGCATATCAATGATTTTTGGTATTTCAATCGCAGTTACAGGAACAATAATTGGGTGTCTTTTAGGAGGTGTTCAAGGATACTTTGGAGGGTGGATAGACCTGATAGGTCAAAGATTAACTGAAATGTGGGGTTCTATCCCAAGGTTATATATTCTAATTATTTTAAGCTCTTTTTTAGTACCTTCAGCATTATTACTTTTTTTAATTTTAAATTTAACTGCATGGATGGGTATCGCTGCATATATAAGAGCCGAATTTTTAAAAATTCGAAATTTTGAATATATAAAATCAGCAAAAGCCATGGGTGTTTCTAACTTTAGGATTATGAGGAAGCATATTTTACCTAATGCTTTAACTCCTGTTATAACCTTTTTCCCGTTTGAAGTTACAGCCGGAATTTTAGCTCTTGTAAGTCTAGATTTTCTTAATTTAGGAGTACCTAGTCCCGCTCCTAGTATTGGAGAGTTATTAGCGCAAGGCAAAACAAACTTACAAGCAATATGGATATTACTACCAACATTTGTCTCCCTCACCGCAACCCTAACAATGCTAACATTTGCCGGAGAGGGAATTCGCAACGCGTTTGACCCCAAAAGGAACAAATAAGTGTCCCCACTACTCAAAGTTAAAAATTTAAAAACCTATTTTAACGTTGGAGTAGATAAGGTCGCGCGCGCTGTTGATGGAATATCATTTAACATAGAGCAAGGAAAAACACTTGCTATTGTTGGGGAGTCAGGCTGCGGAAAAACTCAAACTGCTTTTTCAATCCTACGACTTATTTCAAGTAATGGGTTTCACCCATCTGGGCAAATCCAGTTTAACAAAAAAAATCTATCTGACCTTAGTGAGCTTGAAATGCAATCAATACGTGGAAATGATATTTCCATGATCTTTCAAGAACCTATGACATCTTTAAATCCACTTTATCGAATAGGCAACCAATTAGAAGAACCTCTATATCAACATAGGAAAATAGCAAAAGGTTCTGCTCGCAAGATTGCGATTGAATTATTAGATCAAGTGGGAATCCCCGACCCAGACAAACGAGTAGATTGCTTCCCACACGAACTTTCTGGTGGAATGAAACAACGTGTAATGATAGCAATGGCATTAGCGTGTAAACCCAAATTACTCATTGCCGATGAACCAACAACAGCACTAGATGTCACAATTCAAGCCCAGGTTCTAAAGTTAATGTCGGATCTTCAAAAAGAAACTGGGATGGCAATACTTCTTATTACTCATGATATGGGAATTGTAAATCAATTTGCCGATGATATTTGTATTATGTATGCAGGTAGGATTGCTGAGATGGGCAGTCGAGATAGGATATTAAAAGATATGGTACACCCTTACACACGGCACTTGATGGATTCAATTCCTAAAATTAAAGATACCGGCTACCTACTTAATACTATACCTGGAATGGTTCCCGGAGCAACAGAATATGGAATTGGATGCCTATTTGCAGAACGTTGCTCTCAGGTTATGGATATTTGTAAAAAAGTTGATAGCCCCCAACACATTATCGAACCTAATCATTCTGCATTTTGCCATTTATATGAACATGGAAATCTAACCAATGAATTCACTAAGCCAAATAGAATTAAATCTCCCAAACGATTGATAAAGAACGAATCGATAGTGTCCATTAAGGGTCTAAAAACATGGTTTCCCGTCCGAAAAGGTGTGTTTTTACGAACAGCCAACTATGTTAAAGCCGTTGATAATGTTGACCTTGAAATACAAAGAGGGGCTACTCTTGCGCTTGTTGGCGAATCGGGATGCGGTAAAACGACTCTTGGTGAATCGATTTTAAGACTCATAAGAGAAAGTCGAGGAAAAGTATTTTTTAATGGTTTAAATATAATGAATTTAAATAATACTGAACTTAAAAAAAAACGGAAACAAATGCAAATTGTATTTCAAGATCCAATGGGATCATTATCACCCCGTATGACAGTTGAAACTATTGTTGGAGAAGGCTTAAAAGAACATCATAAAAATATTAGTCAAAGTGCACGAAGAAAAAAAATAGAACGTGTCTTAAACGAGGTAGGATTATCCACAACTATACTAGATAGATACCCACACGAATTTTCTGGAGGGCAAAGACAACGCATTGCGATTGCGCGGGCATTAATACTTGAACCAAGTTTTCTAGTTCTAGATGAACCAACAAGTGCCTTGGATGTTTCTGTACAAGCCCAAGTTTTAAACCTTTTTAAAGAAATACAAGCAAAAAGAAATTTAACTTACTTATTTATAACTCACAATTTAAGCGTAGTAAGATACATGGCAGACAAAGTGGCAATCATGTACTTAGGAAAAATTGTCGAATACGGATCAGCAATAGAAATCTTTCAAAATCCAAAACATCCTTATACAAAAACTTTATTAGCAGCAATTCCGGATGTTGAAGATCGAAAGCCCTTCCAATTAATTAAAGGGGATGTTCCATCACCTTTAACCCCCCCAATGGGTTGCCATTTTCATCCAAGGTGCCCAATTTATCTAAACGAAAGTAAAGACCCTGCATTGAAACAAAAGTGTAAAACGACTTATCCAGAGTCTGTATTTTCAGAAAAATCCATTATAAGGTGCCATGATCAGAAATAAATCAATTATTAGCTAGATAAATCAATTAATTACAGCTATTTTCCCTAATTATTTCTAATCAAAAGTCGCTAAGATAATTAAAGAGTTTACAACACGTCTTAAAAAATATATCAACCTGAGATAATAGTTATCATATTAAGATTTTTGAGTGCTAAAAAAAACCGCCATTATAATGGTTTTTAAAAATAAAGCCTTATAAACAAAAGGTTGAATTTATTTAAATTTGCTTTTTGAACTCTGGCATAACTTCTGCAATGAAAAACATATAAAAAACACTAACAAATTTTCAAGGCAATTTATTTGTGAAAAAAATAGTCAAGGTTATTTTCATTCTAACTATATTTATCTTAGGGGCTAATGCTTTTTCCGAAGCATTTAAGAATGTATTTAATAAAGAAATATATCAATACAAAAAGTTTACGGAAAAAAATCCGAGCAATCCTGCCGCATATATTAACTTAGGAAATTCATATTTATCATATGGAAAATATAAGGAAGCAATTAAAACTTTAACTATAGCAACAAAACTAGAACCAAATAGAACTGAAACATACTATTCATTAGGAAAAGCTTACGGGGCCATAGGGGAACACAAGAAAAAGATTAAGCTATTAGAAAAAACTGTTCGCATGAAACCAAGATCCGCTGAAGCACGCGTAAGATTAGGAATCGCTAACGCAGTAATAAAAAATCACAAAAAGGCTAGTAAAATCTATGAGGAGGCCATAAAGCTCGATCCAGCGTACCCAAGATTAAACTATTTGATGGCACTATCTCATTATATTTCTAAAAAATACAGCGACTCAATCCCACTACTAAAACACGCAATTAGGCTAAATAGCAGAAACGGAGAAGCTTATCACCTTCTAGGACTAATATATTTAAAACAAGGCCGATATAATGAAGCTGTAATACAACTACAAAAAGCAATTACTATAAACCCAAATCTCGCAAAGATGGGTCACTTTAAAAACGCAAAACTTAACAAAAATCTATAGATCTGGTTTCTTTTTTAAAAGCCTGCTTTACTGAAAAGATAATACACAATTGCCAAAATAAAACATCCGGATAATCCTAGACTTATTATTTCATAGATTGACATTCCTTTACTCCCAGAAAGTAATCACTAATATCATATAACTCAAAACAACAACTAAAAGTTATAAACACATCATCAGCTCAAACCTGTTTAAACAAAAAGTGCCAGGACTAAAATCTTAAACATAAAAATAACTAAAACATATATTTTTGAAATTCCTCGTCCCAATTACTTAAAAAAAATATTGATCGCCCATTAGAAAACGATGGGCACACTAAAGGGTCTCAATACCAAGGACCCTAAGAAAAGAGACAGCAGCCCAAATTCCTATGCTCGCAAAAAAACCAAGTGCCACTGCAGCACATACACCAACAGTTATTATTTTTAAAACATTCATAATAGTTACTCTATATAAATTTCATTAAAATAACAATTCAAGCGTAATAATTACATTTCTATAGTTTTTTTCGGGCATCTGGATTGTACAATAATTCATAAATAAAGCTCAAAAGGTCTAAAACTTAAATAAATGATTTTTTCTTTAAACTTAGGCTAGAATTATTTTTTAAATAGAATTTAGCAAGCTTTTAGCCTGTTGATCAGCGCGAAAAGAGCTACGTACCAAAGGACCTGCCTCAATGTGTCTGATTCCTAATGACAAACCCATATTTTTATATTCAAAAAAAATTTCAGGCCGAATATACTCTGCTACTTCCAAGTGCTCCTTAGAAGGTCTTAAGTATTGTCCTATAGATAGAATCTGACAGTTTATTTCTGCTAAATGGCGCATTGTTTCAACAACCTCATTCTTTTTTTCACCAAGACCAAGCATTAAACTACTTTTTGTTACCATATTTTTTTTAGAAGCATTTTCTAGAACATTAAGTGACCATGAATAACGACATTGCGGTCTCACAATCGATTGCAAAGATTCAACTGTTTCTATATTATGAGCTATAACTTCAGGATTTTCCTGGCAAATTATATTTACGAGGGTATCCTCACCTTTAAAATCTGGAATCAAAGCTTCTATTTTCATAGAAGGGTTTCTTTTTTTAATTTGACGAATAGTATTCGCCCAAATATAAGATCCACCATCTGGAAGGTCGTCTCGATCAACAGATGTTATAACAACGTACTTAAGGTTAATTTTAGAAAGCATTTCGGCTATTTCAATAGGCTCTTCTTCTCTAGGTGGTTTCATAAATCCTGTGGGAACATCACAAAACCGACAAGCTCTGGTACATGTATCTCCAAGTATCATCAAGGTTATGGTGCCTGCAGACCAACATTCTCCTATATTAGGGCAGGAAGCCGATTCACAAACTGTATTTAACCGATATTTTTCAACTAAAGCTTTTAGACGAAAATAATTAACGCCTTTTGGCAACGAAGTCTTAAGCCAGTCAGGTAGGCGTGGCTCAGGAGAAAAAGAGTGTATAGCTTTATTCATGATTAAAAAAAGATCCAGCAGTAATTTCTATTTGACTTAATTATTTTATAAGGTACAAGCAGAAAGCAAATCAAAGGACTTAAAAATTAAACCCTACTTGTTTTCAGGACGGTATCTCGATCATATACGGATACACCCAATACAGCAAAGCTCTTCAAACAAATACAACTTTATATCTTTACTAATTATGTAACTTTTTTCTCTAATTTCTATAACTAGATAATGCCAATTAGCATAATAGATAGATACATTTTAAGAGAATTATCAAAAATATTTTTGATAACAGTAGGAGCACTTACATCCGTATTGTATTTAGATAAATTTTTATTTATTGCTGAAAATATTGTTAGCCATGGTGTTTCGCTTCTAGAGATATTCCTAATAATGACATATATTTCACCTTCATATTTATCTCTTACCATTCCTATTGGTGTCCTAGTAGCATCCGTAGCCACATTTAATCAATTTTCTGTATCTAATGAATGGGTTGCAATGAAATCTTGCCACTTAAGCTTTATTCGAATTATGAGACCCGTACTTATATTTTCAATTTTAGCATACATTCTAGCCGTCTTCATTATGATCTATGCATTACCCTGGGGTAATTTAGCATATAAGCAACAAACATATGAAATTATAAAAAACAGAGCAAGCATAAATATTAAACCAAATATATTTAATTATGAATTTAAGGATTTAGTTATTTTCGCTAATAAACGCAAGGAAAAGTTTCATTTTATGGATATCTTAATAGCTGACACGACTCAATCAAAACAACCCAGAATAATAACCGCTAACCAAGCAATTATTCGCGCTGACATTGAAAAATTGAAGGTCAGACTAGAATTATCAAATGGAACAATTCATGAACTAGGAGATAAATTAAAGGAATATCAAACAATAAACTTTGACACATATGAACTTAATCTAAGTCTTCCAAATACTGATCAACTTGAAAAAGAAGCTTTAGTAGGACATCGAGAATTATCGATAAGTTTAATTCTACAGCAAATAAAAAACTTAGAAAAAAAAGGGCTACCAACTTATGCGCCAAAAGTAGAACTTAGTAAAAAGTTTGCAATACCATTTACGTGTTTACTTTTTGGTTTATTAGGGGTCCCATTTGGTATACATTCGAGCAGAGGGGGCAAGTCTGGAGGCTTTGCAACTTCTGTTATAGTAATTCTCTTCTATTACATAGGTTTAATATTCATGCAAAATATGGGAAAATCAGGGGAAATAGAGCCTTATTCTTCAGTATGGATTCCAAATATTTTTGTATTGATAATAGTTATATATACAACCTATAAAATGCAAAAAAATATTCAATTTAATTTAATTAACTTTTTCTACTCAGTATGCTCACCATTTTTACACAAGCGTGAATGAGAAATAAATGCTGTAAATAATGGATGGGGTTCCATTGGAGATGATTTGAATTCAGGATGAAATTGTCCCGCCAAAAACCAAGGATGATTTTCCAATTCAATTATTTCTACTAAGTTTCCATTTGGAGACAAACCGCTAAATTTAAGCCCGGCCTCTTCTAGTTGAATTCGATAACGATTATTAAATTCATATCGGTGCCTATGCCTTTCATAAACTTCTCGGACACCATAAGCTTTAAATGCATTAGAGTTTTTTCTTAACTGACATCTATATTCACCAAGTCTCATTGTGCCTCCTTTATTACCCTTGGCATCTTGATCAAGTAACAAATCGATAACAGGGTCTGGTGTATTTGGTGCAAATTCGGCGCTATTTGCTTTTCGTAAAAGCACTACACTACGTGCAAACTCAATGACAGCACAATGCATACCTAGGCAAATACCAAAAAAAGGAACTTTATTTACCCTTGCATACTCAATAGCTTTTATTTTACCTTCGATACCGCGTTCGCCAAAACCGCCAGGTACCAGAATTCCATTGTAACGATTAAGTTCAGAGAGAGCATTATCATTCTCTAATGTTGCGGCATCCAACCAATGAATTTTAACACCAACATCATTACTAATACCTCCATGGATAAGAGCCTCTGTTAAGCTTTTGTATGAATCTTGTAAATCAACGTACTTCCCAACTACAGCAATATCAACCTCTCCACATTTAGGCTTAGATAGTCCATTAACTACGCGTTTCCAGGGGGCCAAATTAGGTCTTTCAATTGAAATACCTAATTTTGAGGTAATTATATCTGACAACCCTTCTTCCTCTAAGGAAATAGGAACTTCATAAATATTTTCAACGTCCATCGCTGTAATAACGGAATCAACCTCGACATTACAAAAAAGAGCTATTTTCTCTTTTAATTTATTAGCTAGTCTTTCTTCTGTACGACACAGTAAAATATCTGGCTGTATACCAATTTCTCGTAACTTCTGGACACTATGCTGGGTAGGTTTAGTTTTAAGTTCTCCAGAGGTTTTAATATATGGAACCAAGGTGAGGTGAACATACAAAATATTTTTTGACTTAACATCAAATCTAAATTGACGAATAGCCTCAAGAAAAGGAAGACTCTCAATATCACCCACAGTGCCTCCAACCTCGCATATAACAACATCAACACCCTTACTGACTTCACGAATGTGATTCTTAATTTCATCAGTTATGTGCGGAATAACTTGAACGGTAGAACCTAAGTATTCACCACGCCGTTCTTTTTGAATAACATTATGATAAATTTTTCCTGCCGTCACATTATTAACACGTCGCATTGGGGCTTTAGTAAATCGTTCGTAATGGCCAAGATCAAGATCTGTTTCTGCCCCATCATCCGTAACGAAAACTTCGCCATGTTGAAGGGGATTCATTGTTCCAGGATCTATATTAATGTATGGATCAAGTTTCAAAAGAGTAATTTTTAATCCAGAACACTCTAGCAGACTTCCAATGGATGCCGCGGCAATGCCCTTACCTAAAGAAGATAAAACACCTCCTGTAACAAAAATATATTTAACCTTGTTAGTTGATTTTCTTTTCAAAATATTTCCTTGCAAAGTTTAACAAATATCAACGAGAGTCAAGAATTTACCTCTAATCATTCATATTATTTATAATTTTTTTAAATCATTAGGTTGGTCAACTCCAATAGAATTTTGCTCTGTTTCAATAACCTGAATCGAATAGTTATTTTCAAGAATACGCAGTTGCTCTAGTTTTTCTTTATTTTCCAATCGGGATGTTTTCATATTAGAAAATTTCATCAAAAATGATTTTCTATATGCATATATTCCAATATGCTTGTAACCTAAAACCACTCGAGTGTTCTCCAAATTACGATCAACTATTGCTTTATCAAAATATTCATCATCCGGGGTATAAGGAATCGGAGACCTAGAAAAATATAGAGCACGCCCATCATTATCTACAACCACTTTACAGATATTCGGGTCAAGCATCTCAGATTTACTCCGAATTCCAATCATAAGAGTGGATGCTGGGAGATCTACTGAATCAAGTAAAGGTTTTATCACAAGATCAATATTTTCTGAAGGAATTAACGGCTCATCACCTTGAACATTTACGACAATATCGCACTCTATATTTTTAGCTACCTCTGCTACTCGATCGGTTCCAGATTGATGTTTTGCGGATGTCATGACCGCTTTTCCTCCAAAACCTATAACTACATCGTAAATACGTTTATCATCCGTAGCAACTACAACTTCAGTAATTAATCTAGCTTTTTGAACCTTCTCTGAAACACACTGCACCATTGGTTTGCCATTAATATCTGCAAGAGGTTTTCCTGGAAATCTAGATGATGCCCACCTAGCTGGGATGACACACAGAATTTTCTCATTAGTAGGCATTTGGATTTACGAAGCCCTTCCAAAAAGTTAATACTATAATTTTAATATCAAGTACTAAAGACCAATTCTTAATATAATATATGTCAAATTCTATCCTCTTCTCCAAAGAAGTATTCCCCCTCCAGCCATTAACCTGAGCCCAACCCGTAAGCCCTGCCTTCATTTTTAAGCGAAGCATATATTTTGGTATAGTTTTTTTGAATTCGTCCACAAATACTTGTCGTTCGGGACGAGGGCCAACTAAACTCATATCACCTAACAACACATTAAATAACTGTGGTAATTCGTCCATACTAGTTTTTCTAAGAAATGTTCCTAGACGTGTTCTGCGATCATCTCCTTTGCTTGCCCATATAGGCCCTGTTTCTTCTTCAGCACCTATACGCATAGAACGAAACTTAAGCATTTCAAATACATTTCCATCAAGCCCTACCCTGGTCTGCCTATAGATAACTGGCCCTACAGACTCAAGTTTTATTATAATTCCAAGAAATATTAATAAGGGACTACTAACAAAAATAAATATGGATGAAAACAGAATATCAGAAAACCGTTTTACAACAAGGTTCCACCCATGTAGAGGTGATTCTGTAAGGTTTACAATGGGTAAACCATCAAGGTCTTCTACACCAGACTGAAAATTCATAAATTTAAGCAAGTCTGGAACAACTTTAATATCAACCGTCTCTTCACCGAGACAATCAAGTACCGTTTCCATTACGTCATGTTCGCTTAATGGAAGGGCTATGAATAATTGATCAATCCCATATTTATTGATAACTACCGGTATTTCACTAAATGATCCGATAATACGAATTCCATTAATATCGCCATTGATTTTTTTTGGGTCATCAGTGACAAAACCGACTATATTGAAACCATACTCTGAGTGTAAA
Source organism: uncultured Nitrospinaceae bacterium (assembly GCA_964584125.1). Taxonomy (GTDB): domain Bacteria; phylum Nitrospinota; class Nitrospinia; order Nitrospinales; family VA-1; genus Nitromaritima. Next base: position 12,662 of record CAZOYP010000050.1, read on the forward strand.
CTAATTTTATCAGCAACTGATTGAGCAAGATCACCTGTACCAACTATTAGAATGTGGCGAACATTTAAACCAAGTGATCGAATTTTAGCAAGAAACAAACGAACAAGTAAATGTGAAGCAGCCATTGAAGCAGTCACAAAAACAAAAAAATAAACAGCAACAAATCGAGAAAAAGATTCTTCGCGATAAAAAAATGTTAGCGCTGCTAAAGTAATTATTGAAAGAGATGTTACTTGAATAATTTTAAAAATCTCTGTACTCAAGGGTTTTCCGCGTAATGGCTGATATAGTCTGCATATTCGAATGCTAAGCATGAAAACTATCCAAACTGGAATCAAAGCAAACAAATAAATATCTATTTCAGGAGTTGCATGACGGGGAGGTGGTCCCAAAGAGGTTTTAAAATGGACATAGAACGCGGCTACCCAAGAAAAGAAAATAACGAGACTGTCAAAAAGTGTTATTAAAGTAAGAAATAATTGACCATGTTTCTTCAGCATCTATGTTTTCTAAGTCTTTTTTCTATAAACTTTTTAATTTGATCTTTATAAATAGCAACATCAAATCTATCTGCGTGCTCTTTAATTTTCTCTATATCAAATTGAGATTCAATAGATTCAAAATGTTGTATTGCTCTGATTAGCTCCTTGGAGGTTTGCTCGTAAAAAAAAACTCCCGTGGGGTTAATGGTTGCATTTTCAGAAATTCCAGTATCCGGCTTCCAAGTCTTTCTGTCAGGGATGACTGTTTCTAATGCTCCACCTCGGCCTAATGCTATGACCGGTCGACCCATTGCTTGCGCTTCTAAAAGAGAAATACCAAAATCTTCCTCTCCGCAAAAAATGAAAGCCCGACAGCGAGCATAATGCGAATTAATTGACGAATCATCCAACCATCCTTCAAAACGGATATTAGAATTTGCCATTTTTCGTAACAAATCAGCATCCTGACCTTCGCCAATAACGACGAAAGGATAACCTAATTTATTGAACGCTTCAACCGCCAAATCCACACGCTTGTATGGTGCAAAAGCAGAAACAATTAAAAAATAATCATGCTTTCTACCAACGCTAGATTTAAATCTTTTTGTATCAACAGGTGGGTGAATAACTGTAGCTTCTTTATGATAATATTTTTTAATTCGTTTCTGTACATGGTAGGAATTCGCTATAAAGTCATCAACTCGGGAGCTAGTATTAGAATCCCATCGCTGAAGCCATGGCCTTAACATAGTCATAACTATCCATGGAATTAAGCCTGATTTACTTCTACAGAAATACTGATCAAATTGATCCCAAATGTAACGCATCGGAGTATGGCAATAACAAATATGAATACTTTTAGAGGACGACTTAACACTTTTAGCGACACAATGGCTGCTACTTAAAATAAGGTCATATTGATTTAAATTAAAGCTTTCAATAGCGAATGGCATAAACGGAAGACAATATCGATACTTCGATTGGATAAATGGGAGTTTTTGGAGAAAAGAAGTATGAATCGAGTGGGATTCTATAGTTGCAGAGACGCTACCTGGTATATGAAGGAGGGTGTAAATATCAGCAGAGGGATAAAGTTCACATAATACTTCAAGGCATTTTTCACCTCCCCTCATTCCCGTGAGCCAATCATGAACAATTGCGATTTTCATCTTCACAAAAAAAATAAAAAGGCAAAAAAAGTCACCAGAAGATTTTCTACGGTAAAATTATATTTTGCCTTACTTATTTTCCTAGAACCTTGTTAATGTCACTGTATATCTTGTAATAGATTCGAAATTTTACCTCGAACTTCGGCAGGTGGGTTATTCCTTAAAGCAGATTGAAGTATTTCTATCGCCTTACTGGCCTCACCTTTTAGAGAATAAACACGGCCTAGCATAAATTTTGCATCATGAACTTTATTGCCCATTGGATATGAATTAATGACTTCCTCAAACTGCGTCACCGCATCATCGTACATTTCTAGTCGAACATAGTTACTTCCAAGCCAATAAGCAACATTGTCCTTTAATCGTTCAGGTGGATTGGACAATGCGTAGCTCTGAAATTGAAGAATAGATTCATCATAATTTCCTGCACGATAAGATGACAACGCATTATTATATTGTGGTGGTGTACTAGCTTTACGCCTTGATATTCCACGTGCTCTTTTATTACTAGTTTTTATAGCCTTCAAACGATTAATTTCATCGTTCAAACTCGCCACTTTAAGTTTGAGCTCTTCTACTTCGGGCTCTAAAAATTCTGAACTTCCAGATACAGCTGAAAGACTCCCCTCTAGCTGTTCTTGTGTTGCGTTGATTTTTGGACCAAGGGAAGCGAGAGTTTCTTCAAGTTCGCGTACCTTGCTAATGAGCGCTTCCTGTTGCGTCTGCAAAGTGCCAACGTCCCCCTGAAGCTCATTTTTATCTGTCCGCTGGTCTATACTGGCAAAGTCATCATCCTCACCAAATTCAAATTCGTCATCAGAGCCTTTTAGATCATCCTCAAAAAAATCATCTTCGCTATTTTTCGAAGCTATTTGTTCTTCGTCTTCAAATGGGAAGTCTTCTTCAAAAGCTAGGTCATCATCATCATTTCCTACCCATGGAATATAGCTACAACCAGTCAGAATCATTGACCCTGCAACTATTGAAACAAGAAGAAATCTCAAAGTCCTTTTAAAAGGGGGCATAAGTTTGGTTTCTCTATAAAGTTCACTCATAGCATAGCCTTGTCAAAAAATTGGCATTAATTAGTAACAATTCCTATATAAAGCAAGGTTCATGCCATTTAAAAAAAACAACAATCTACGAAATTATATAAATCCCCTTTAATTTCAATAAATTGTATTTAATTGAGGAATCAATGTCAATATTATACCAAAGCACAAAAATTAAATAAAACTTGTAATACATATTCATTTCTATCGAAAAATCAAGGCTTTAACATTAGAACTATTTCTAAATTTGTGAGGAAAATTATTCTTAAAAATTTAAAAATATGTTGATAGCAATACTTTCATGGTTAATCCGATCTTCAGGTACTAGCGAGATTTTTTTCGGCTAAGTTTGACAGCATCTGAGAGAATTTTTGATGTAAAAAGGATATCCTCGAAAGTATTTCCCCGCCCCAAACTAAAACGCAAAGAAGAACTTATAATAGATTGAGGTAGTCGCATTGCTAAAAGAACCTGCGAAGGCAAACCCGACCCCGAGCTGCATGCCGATCCAGTTGAAACAGATATCCCAGCCATATCCAGTGCTATCAGCAACTCTTCTCCATCAGCCCCCTCAAAGCCACAATTTAATGTATTTGGAAGACTCTTTTCAAAACACCCAAAAAATTTTACTTTAGGAATAAGTTCGTTGATTTTTTTACGAAGCTGGTCTCGCATTTTTTTTAATTGTTCAGCTTCTCCTTTATTTAAACGATACAGAGCTATTTGACATGCTTTACCAAAACCAACAATACCAGGCACATTCTCTGTTCCACCACGACGTTTTTTTTCCTGCCCTCCACCACACACCGGCGCAAACAATGCTGGGGTTCCTCTCTTAATAAATAATGCCCCTATTCCTTTAGGTCCATAAATTTTATGTGATGAGAGAGAAAGTAAATCTACACACAAATCATTAACATTAACCGGTATTTTGCCAACGCTTTGAACTGCATCGGTATGAAATAAAATCCCTTTTTTTTGAACAAGCTTTCCTATTTCGCCAATATCTTGTAAAGTCCCAACTTCACTATTAGCATGTTGGATTGTTACAAGAGCTGTTGAATCTGTAAGAGCATTTTCAATCTTCTTGATATCAATCCTCCCAAAACCATCAACGGGAATATAATCAACACCAAAACCCAAGCTTTCAAGTTGCTTCAATGGATTAAGTATTGCTGAGTGTTCCACTTCACTTGTAACGATATGACGTTTTTTACTGTTTAACGAGAGAGCCACTCCGAGAATCGCGAAGTTATTCGACTCAGAACCGCCGCTGGTAAATACTATCTCAACTGGATTTGCACCTATAAGGTTCGCAACTTGATCCCTTGCTTCATCAAGAGAAACACGAGCCGCCCGACCCTCCGAATGAACACTAGAAGGATTACCAAATTTATCTTTGTAAAATGGCAGCATCACATCCAACACTTCCTGCTGAACGGGAGTTGTCGCATTGTGGTCAAGGTAAATTTTATGCAAAATAAGATTCTCGAGGCAAAAAATCTAGGAGGATTACAACATCATTAAACTGAAATTTAATCAAGGTTCTCGGGTTACAGCACTATCATCTATTGAAACTGAATCTGTATCGGGTTGGTGTTCCTTAGAATAGTTTTTCTTGAGCTCTCGGATTTCTTTTTCCATCTTTGGTAATCGTTCCAGCATACATTCGATAGCTTTAGCAACAGGATCGGGGAAGGATTCCTCACCATCAGCTCCGTCCTGAGTAGGGGCAACGCCTGAAAACACTACACGCCCTGGCACTCCAATAACTGTAGAATATTCTGGAACATGCTGTAAGACAACTGAACCTGAACCAATTTTTGTATAACTTCCAACCTGCGTAGGACCCAAAACTTGGGCTCCTGCACCAATAACAACATTGTCACCAATCGTTGGATGTCTCTTACCATTTTTTGTACTCAAACCACCCAAGGTAACACCGTGGTATATGAAAACATTATCCCCAACCTCAGAGGTTTCACCTATAACAACCCCCATTCCATGATCAATAAAAAATCTCCTGCCTATAACTGCCGCTGGATGTATTTCTATGCCGGTTAGCCAACGCATAAAAAATGATATAAACCGAGCTAAAAAATTAAACTTCAACCTCCATAACACATGGGCTAATCTATACCCGATTAATGCATGAACACCAGGATAAAGCAAAACCACCTCCCAAAAATTGCGGGCAGCTGGATCTTTTTCAATAGCAACTTCAATGTCTTCCTTAATTAGCTTAAGCAATAGGTCCTCAGATTATAGGTATAAGATTAAGTAACCTAAATTGTAGTCCATAAGGAACCAGGGTTGCAACCGGAATCCATTAAAATCCATAGAGTTGTAAGCCAATCATTGGTTTTTAAAAACCTTGTTGTTAAAACTTCCCTCAATGTCAAAATATTATCAAATAATGACCAATTACCACCAAATAAACTCCTTGCAAGTTTTAATGCCCAAATAATTAACCTCTTAAAAAGTTGATCAACAAAAGTGAAAATAAAAATAATCCCTTAACTTTGCATGACAAACCCCTTTAAAATAAAGACTTAGCATATAAATAAGCTTATAGGTGCAGACGATTATGCAGAAATTGATTTGGAGTAAAAACAAATCATAATTTACTTATACATCGGGTGCACAATCCTTTGCACCCCCACCTAGTGCTATTAAAGCTATTAATTTAAAAAAAAATACGTCCTTTTTGGGTAGGGATTCCATTAAAATTAGGAATGGGTAAAGGTTTTTTGATTAGTTGTTTTAACTCCTGAGTCCTCGAAAGGTAAACAAAGCACCTATTACTGCGAAACCAGAACTGGTAGATTAAAGACATAAAAGCTGTATAACGAAAATCAGAAAGAGAGCCAAGTATAACTAAGGTCAATAAGTACATACCATTAAGGGAGATGGACAGTCTTCAACTCAAGCTAACAATTCAAACGGACAAAGCTCCTCAACCGAGCAAAAATAACAGTTTAAAAATCTCCATCCTTAATTTTAAACACATCAGGATTTTCCGGTTTTTCTATGTAAGAGAGAGTTAGGCTTATACTATCACCAACCTTACCATTCATATTTTTTGGATTGTTTAATAATAGACGTGCTGCCCTGCCCCTCTGATCTTTTCCTTGAAAAACTAAAATGGTCCCTTCTCCTAGTTGAGCATTCAATGCAAATCCATTTTTTTGATACCTTTTCTGAGCAAAATAATTCCGTAATTGATTTGCAGTGGATACAACAGATGCTGCATTAGGCTTTTGCTGAATGGCTCTTCCCCATAATACATTGACATGAATTAGTTTTTTTGATTTATAACCAAGAATATAAAAAACCTTAGAGGGACCACTCCCAGCCAACAAATTATTAACATCAATACTAAGAGTGACTGTTTTTTCATTTGGATTAACAACTCTAGAAACACTCTTCCCTTTAATCATAAAATCCTTTTTAATTGCGTTGAGGATAGCTCTTTCACTAGACCCGAACTTTGCGGACCTAAAACCATCTATGGTAGCCCACTCCTGGGAAGTGCCAATCTCGGATGATTTTGCCGCACCAGCAATTGTTGAAAAAAAGACCACACTAAAAATAACAAAAGAAAATAGATTTACTTTTTTAACAAAATTCAAACTAGACATTTCCATGCTCTCCTGGGCTAAGTATTACAAAAAAAAATTATAAAAAATATATTAAAAAATTAATCAAACTTGGTTTTAACTTAAGTATAGCCATCCTTTTTTTCTGCATCATAAAACTCTTTTAATATTTCCATCTGCGTTTCACGGTCCACAGCTGCATATATGCGAATCACATCAAATTGCCGAGCCTGTTGCGTTCGAATCAACTGCATTCGCATAAGCTCTAAAATAGCTAAAAACGTAACTATAACTTCTTGTTTTGTATTAAGAGTAGTAAAAAGAGAGTCAAAGGTAACACTTTCAGATACATTTAAAATTTCCAAAATATCATTAATGCGGTCAGAAACGGAAAGCGTTGTAACTTTAATCTCATAGTCTTTTTTAAAAGATTTTTCTTTAAGAACTTTTTGAAATGCTGTAAGCAAATCAAAAACGTTAGCTTCAATTAACAATTCTTCTTTAGAACTCTCCAACACAACCTCACCAGTTCGAGTAAAAAGTTGTTGCTGATCGTACTCCTTTTGCCTAAGCTCAAATGCCGCTTCTTTATAACGTTGGTATTCAATGAGACGACGCATCAGTTCTGCTCGCGGATCCTCGCCCGCAGCAGTTAATGCATCCTCTTCAGTTTCTGGTACCGGGAGAAGAGTTTTAGATTTTATTTTTGCAAGTTCGGCAGCCATTACTAAGTATTC
>CAZOYP010000051.1:0-19695 GCA_964584125.1 uncultured Nitrospinaceae bacterium
TCGCTCCATACGCCCCTCAAGCGCACGTGTCTACCAGTTCCACCACATCGGCACGGTAATTAGTCTGACTTTTTATCCCCAGTTTCAGGTATTGACTCAGAAGAGTTTGCGGCGGCAGGATTTTCTATATCCGGCATTATAGATTGGGATTTTTCTTGGGTAGACATTATTCCTAACGTCAGGGAGGTTATCATAAACAAGGTTGCTATAGCTGTGGTCATTTTAGTTAAAAAATTCCCTGCACCAGAACTACCGAACATAGTTTGACTACTACCAGCTCCAAGGCCAGATCCCATTGCAGCCCCCTTGCCAGTTTGTAAAAGAATTACAAGAATAAGAAAAAGGGTACAAAGAACATGCAAAACAGTGATTGCAGTGTGCATAAAATTTAATCCTCAAATATTGATTTGATTATATCATAGAAAGATTTAGACCTAAGACTCGCCCCCCCTACCAAAAGGCCATCAACGTCCGGTTGAGACATTAATGATGAGCTATTCTGAGAATCAACACTTCCACCATATAAAATACGGGTAGCCCCTGCTATGTTTTTTCCAAATGTTTTTTTGCACCAATTGCGGATGAAACTATGAACATCCTGCACTTGATTCGGGTTAGCCGTATGGCCAGTCCCAATGGCCCAAATAGGTTCATAAGCTATACAAACGCTACTCAATTGGCCTTCAGTTAGCCCATCTAACCCCCGCAACAACTGACCTTCTAACAATTTGTTAGTCTGCCCCTTATTGCGGTCTTCGATGGACTCTCCAATACAAAAAATAGCATTAAGTTGGCTTTCACAAGCAAGCAATATCTTTCTATTAATTAGTTTATCCGATTCAGCGTGGTACTGCCTTCTTTCTGAATGTCCCACTATGACATAATCGCAACCGGCATCCCTAAGCATGATTGCTGAAACTTCGCCAGTTTGAGCTCCTTCTAGCTCTGATGCTATATTTTGACCAGCTAGCTGAATCTTAGTTCCTTCCGTTGATTTGCGAACAGCTGAAATAGATGTAAATGGTGGCGCAAGAACTAAATCGAATTGATCCAAAAGGTTTGAAGTCTTTAAAAATTCTTCAACCCATTTATTGGAAGTGGAAATAAGCATATTCATTTTCCAATTACCAACAACTATTGGGCGTCTCATTAGGGCTATAAGCCTTTATTTACAATCAGTTTTAGCAAATCACAAACACGTGATGAATACCCCCATTCGTTATCATACCAAGCTAACACTTTTACCAACCTTTTATCGATTACCTTTGTAGATAATCCATCAATGACTGATGAATATGCATTTCCCTGATAGTCTATCGATACCAATGGGGTTTCTTCAAAATCTAAAATGTCTTTTAAATCATTTTTTGAAGAGATTCTAAACATTTCATTAATCTCGGATACAGTCGTGTCTTTGCCGACATCAGCAACAAAGTCAACAATAGAAACATTTGGTGTTGGTACTCTAATAGCCATGCCGTCTAATTTCCCTTCTAATTCCGGCAAAACCAATGAAACCGCTTTCGCTGCGCCAGTTGTTGTAGGAATCATTGAAATTGAGGCTGCTCGACCTCTACGCAAATCTTTATGAGGCAAATCAAGTATTTGCTGGTCATTAGTAAAGGAATGAATCGTTGTCATTACCCCTCTGTCAATCCCCAGGTTCCGATGTAAGACCTTTGCTATTGGCGCAAGACAGTTAGTTGTACAAGAAGCATTAGATATAATGTGATCCGAATCAGGATTATATATATCGTCGTTTACACCGAGAACTAATGTTACATCAGGGTCAGCCGCTGGGGCTGAGATCAATACTTTTCTTGCACCAGCCTTTATATGTTTCTTTGCAGCAAAACGATTAGTAAATAATCCAGTTGATTCAACAACTATATCTACCCCTAATTCACCCCAGGGCAAAATTTCAGGATCCTTTTCAGCTAGAATGAGAATAGATCTGCCATTTACACTAAACCCATCATCATTGACTTCTATTTTGGCTGGATTTATTCCCTGAACCGAATCATATTTGAACAAATGGGCTAATGTCTTAGGGTCTGTTAAATCGTTTATAGCAACCACTTCAAACAAACAAGCGCTATCTCTATCATTTAGGATACACTTGAGAACGTTTCTGCCAATTCTACCAAATCCATTTATAGCCACTTTCACGGGCATAGATAAAATCTCCTCCAAAAAGGACTACAAAATATAGCAAGAAAAAAATTTGAAATAGGGTATAAAATGAGGCTAGAGACTCTATATTTTAATCTTTCAATAACTAGGGAAGCCATTGAATTTAAAAGATAAATACGTAGAAACAAATACTACCATCCCTTCCAATCTCAAAACCTGATTATGCAAAAATTAAAATCCCAAGTCAAGAGTAACATAAAAACAGAAAAAAATATGTAAGAGAGAAGTAGAGGAAATAAAAATAATTACTTAAGACTAACCATCAACTGTGGTTAAGGAAGAAAATAATATTCTATCTATATCATCACCTAAAACTATGGAACCTTCTACTTTGTTAATCAATTGAGCATACTCAAGAGTCAACACTTCCTCTTCCTTAACGGAAACTTCCAAGTCTGATGCCAGTTTTTCAATCTCTGCATATAACTCACGACTATTTTCATCCAAAATTAATTTCTTTTCCAGAGCCTGTTCCTTTTTCTCACAAATTTGAGTCCTAGCATTAAGCATTTCTGTTCGAAGAGAATTGATTGACTCTAAGTCATTATCAAGTTTTTGAAAGGAAGAATTCAAGTTATCAAGAAAATGATATCTCTGTTGAATAAGTTTTTCAGTTGACGACCTAGTACCCTCAGCACTATTACCTTCTACTCCAACTTCTTCTAACGTGGTAACACCAACCGTATCCATTGATGCTCCTTGCAGCAAATTACTATACTTTTCCTTAATACGGGTTTCCTCAGTTAATAATTCTTTAATATTGTCTGAACTTTTCAAGATATTTAATTCATAAATTTCAATATTCCTCGCGAGTGTACTTAATTGGTCTTCATTCCGAACAGAATAACTCTCTAGTTCACTGATTCGATGCTCAAGAGATAAACGAACTTTTTCTTTAAATAACAAAACTTTATTGAAAGTATTTACAACCCTTTCATACTCACGGGCTACAGAGGCACCTCGTTCTCGAGATGCTGAGTTTTCGCTAGCAACATTTCCATTCATATTGGATTCATTCATGATATTAGCCATGTCAAGACTTTGGCATTAGTTAGTATTAACCAATTATATAGCAAAATATATACCACTAATTTGATTAAAAAAATAATCCTTTTTTTACAATGGGTTAAGTTACATTTTTTGGATATTATTTTAGTTCTTTTTTGATAGAATAAATCATATCTTTGACCGATTGCTCCATCCCAACATAAATAGAACGAGAAACAATATGATGTCCTATATTTAATTCTTCAATCCATGGGACATTGCGAACAATAGCCGAAATGTTTTCTTGGGTTAAGCCATGGCCAGCAAATACTCCTAACCCAAATTCATGAGCTTGAATAGCAGCTTTTTTTAAAAGAGCTATCTGTTGTTTTTTTTCGTCTATATTAGCGGCCTCTGAGTAAGGTCCTGTATTCAGTTCGATACTGTCCGCTCCTACTCTCCTAGATGCTTCAACCTGGGCTGGATCTGGATCAATAAATAAGCTGAGTAATATTCCATTTTCTTTAATTCTATGACCAACATTAATTAAATGATCTTCTTGTTCTAGAACATTTAATCCCCCTTCAGTGGTAATCTCTTGGCGTTTCTCAGGTACTATTGATACTTGAGACGGTTTAGTGGCAATAGTTATATTTATCATTTCATCAACAGCTGCCATTTCTAGATTAAGGGGTGATTTTATTACTTCTTTTAAACGCTTAATATCATATTCTTGGACGTGCCTACGATCCTCCCTTAAATGAGCTGTAATTCCATATGCACCACCTTTTTCTGCAAGTAGTGCAGCTTTTAAGGGATCTGGTTCGTGGGTTTTTCTAGCTTCTCTTACAGTTGCAACATGATCTACATTTACAAAAAGTTTAATCATTAATTTGCTTTGCTTTCATCAATTCCTGAGTTATTTGAATCGCTCTTACTGTAGGACCAACATCATGAACCCTGAGAATATTAGCGCCATTAATAATTCCCACAATGCCAGCTGCAATGGAACCTTCCAAACGCTCAGCTGGTTCAAGGTTTAGCAGTCCTCCAATAAATGATTTTCGCGAAACCCCAAGAAGAATATTTTTATCTAAAATTTTTAATTGGCCTAACTTAGCAATTAACTCAATATTGTGGGTTATAGTTTTCCCAAAACCAATACCAGGATCAATTGCAATACTCTTAGATTCAATTCCTGCCTTTTCAGCTAGAATAGCTCGCTCAGAAAGAAAATCTAAAACTTCTATACAAACATCTTTATAATAAGGTTTGTTTTGCATTTTTTCAGGTGTACCTTGCATATGCATCAAAACTATGCCGGCCTTATGTTGAGCAATAAGATTTGCCATCTTATCCCCCGCTGCTAGAGCAGAAATATCATTAATAACATTTGCGCCCTCCTTTAAGACAACGGATGCGACATCAGGCTTATAAGTATCCACAGAAATTGGGATTTTAAATTCACTAATTATTTTTTTTATTACAGGTAATAAGCGTTCTAACTCCTGCGAAACCGAAATACTCTTTGAACCTGGACGGGTACTTTCAGCTCCTATATCTAAAATATGGACTCCCTCAAGAACCATTTTTTCTGCCGTTTGCAATACATCGCTAATCCGATAGTGTCTACTCTGAGAATAGAACGAGTCTGGGGATAAATTTATAATCCCCATCACTGCAACGGAGTCGGAGCCTGCCAATTGACTAAATGAAAATGCCATATACTTAAATATAAACAAACAATTTTTATGAAAAAAAAATCAAACAAAAAAAGCCTCAAGAGGGATAGTCATAATCCCCAACCTGAAGCTATCTTATTTATAAAATAAAATTCTGAAATTTAAGAAATACTCATGCTGGATGAGGATCTGGCAAACCACCTCCCATTATATCCCCTGAGTCTTCATCAGCCTTATTTTGTGTTTTTTCGGGAGGACTGGTTGTAGATGTAGATTCCTTTTTTATTCCTTGTCCGTCTGAAGGTGGCGTTTTTCCATCCACAATATCCTTAATTTCTGAAGCATTAAGGGTTTCCCTATCAAGCAAAGCTAAAGCCATTTTTTCAAGTGAATCACGATGTTTAGTTATTATTTCATGAGCTTTTTCATAACCGCCCATCACAAGAGCTTTAACCTCTTGATCTATTAGCTTAGCGGTTTGATCACTAAAATTTTTCTGTTGTGAAAAATCTTTTCCTAAAAATACCTGCTCTTCTTTGGCACCATAAGTAAGTGGTCCCATTTTTTCGCTCATACCCCACTCACAAACCATCTTACGAGCCATCTCTGTAGCTCTCTCAATATCGTTTCCAGCACCAGTTGTCATTTGTCCTAAGCATATTTCTTCCGCTACTCGACCCCCCATAAATATAGCTAGATTATTGTATAGATAGTTTTTGGGATAGGTGTGTTTTTCATCTTCAGGCAACTGCATAGTAACACCCAACGCCCTACCTCTTGGGATAATTGTAACTTTATGAAGAGGGTCTGTGCCTGGAAGTTGCAAAGCAACTAAAGCATGGCCAGCTTCATGATAAGCAGTTGTACGTTTCTCTTTTTCAGATATAACCATGCTTCTTCTTTCTACACCCATTAAAACTTTATCCTTAGCGCTTTCAAAATCTTCATTGCCTACACTTTTCTTATCATCCCTCGCAGCTAATAGAGCTGCTTCGTTGACAAGATTAGCTAAATCTGCACCAGTAAAACCTGGAGTTCCACGAGCAATCGTTTTAAGATCCACATTTTCCGTCAAAGGAACGGTGGAAGTATGAACCTTTAGAACACCTTCTCTTCCTTTCACATCCGGCCTGTCAACTGTAACCTGACGATCAAACCTTCCTGGCCTAAGCAATGCTGGATCTAACACATCCGGTCTATTAGTAGCAGCTATTAAAATAACCCCCTCATTATTTTCAAAACCATCCATTTCAACTAAAAGTTGATTTAAAGTCTGCTCTCTCTCATCATGCCCACCGCCTAAACCAGCTCCGCGGTGACGGCCTACAGCATCTATCTCATCAATAAAAATAATGCAGGGTGAATTTTTTTTGCCTTGCTCAAATAGATCGCGTACTCGTGAAGCCCCAACACCAACAAACATTTCTACAAAGTCTGAGCCACTAATGCTAAAAAAGGGCACATTAGCTTCGCCAGCAATTGCCTTAGCTAGTAAAGTTTTCCCGGTACCTGGTGGCCCTATGAGAAGAACACCTTTAGGAATTTTTCCGCCTAATTTGTTGAACTTTTGTGGTTCTTTCAGAAATTCTATTATTTCATGGAGTTCTTCCTTTGCTTCATCCACACCAGCAACATCTTTAAACGTAATTTTATTTTTGGCTTCGTTCATTAAGCGTGCTTTAGACTTGCCAAAAGACAAAGCTTTTCCACCACCCGCTTGCATTTGTCTCATAAAAAATATCCAGATTCCAAGAAGCAAAATCATAGGGAACCAAGAAATTAGAATATTCATGTACCAACTTGTTTGCTCTGGTGGCACAACAACTATACGCACGCCCTTCTCTCGTAGAATTCTTACCAGGTCCTGATCTTTTGATGGAGTAATTGTTTGGAAAGAACTACCATCAACATACTTTCCACTTATACGGTCCCCCTGAATCGTAACCTCTGTAATCTTTCCGCTTTCCACCTGATTCATAAAATCACTAAACACCACGTCAGATTGATTGTTTAGAGGCTGATTAAAAATATTAACTAAGGCTACTAAAATCATACCAATAACAAGCCAAAGAGCTAAATTCTTATAAAACTGATTCAAAGAAGATCTCCTTTATAGGTTAAAACAAAAAATAGTTTTTGATTTTAAAAAAATAATACAACAACCATACATAAATAGTAACATAATTGAATTAAGTCATTAATGATTTTTCAAAATCCTTTTGGTTAACAACTCCCTCAACTAACAGAATATTCGTAGACTTATCGGTAATCTTGTAATATTCCCCTATTCTTTTCTCATAAACCCATATAATATCGTCGTTTCGGGTTGTCAAGAGGGGTATTGACTTCCTTTGATTTCTAGGCACCTTTTCATCAATAAAAAATGATTTGAGCTTTTTAGTTCCTTTCATGCCTAATGGAGAAAAGCGATCTCCAGGACGAAAAAGTCTTATTTTTATCTCTGAGCCTGTTTTGTCATAATCAAGATAGACTTTGTTTAAGGTTGCAAAATTTAATTTAACGTCCTTTTTCTCAACCTGCTTTATTTTAAAATATAAACCTCCAAACCCTAATGCTGTGGCCCCTGGTATTTTTATGTTTTTGGGTACAAAATCATCAGCAGAAGCTTCTTTAAAAATAAAAGGAACATAATTAGCGTTACAGATAAAAAGAGTTCCACTGTTGTAAACTGCCGATAAATTTTCAGGAAGATGGATCTCCTTAGCCCCGTTTTTCTTATTCATCATTTGGATAATGTTCAACACATGTCTTTCTGAAATAGATCTCAAGTTTCCTTTGATAACTAAAATTGCCTCCCTGATTAATCTTTTTTGTAATGCTGGATGTTGGAAATTAAAAAGAGCATTATTTATAGAAACAAAGTTTGCATTACTTGCGTCAAATTCAACTTGAGCCATCCCATTTACTACTTGCTTGTCTATGTAATCTTCATCGTCAGCCAATAATCTTGATGTTGAAATAAGGGATCTTTTTAAATTTGGGTTATAATTTTCTAAATAAGGAATTAAATCTAAACGGATTTTATTTCTCAGATAGTCATATTTATAATTTGATTTATCAAAACGATATTCTAAGCTGTATTCCGAAATATAGTCTTCAATCTCGTGACGAAAGCAGTTGTGAAGAGGGCGAATAAAGTCATCTTTCATAAGAGGGGTTCCCGTTAATCCTCGA
Source organism: uncultured Nitrospinaceae bacterium (assembly GCA_964584125.1). Classification (GTDB taxonomy): domain Bacteria; phylum Nitrospinota; class Nitrospinia; order Nitrospinales; family VA-1; genus Nitromaritima. The sequence continues at coordinate 8,058 of CAZOYP010000051.1, forward strand.
AGTCCACTCCCTCTCAATAAATTTAATAAAAATGTTTCCGCTAGGTCATCTGAGTTATGTCCGAGGGCAATCAAATCCCCATCCCATTTTTTTAAAGTACGATTCAGAAAGTCATGTCTTATAATTCTTGCAGATTCTTGAAATGAGGTTTTCATTTTATTGCCCAACAAGGCCACATCAATATCCTCAATAAATGTTTCAATTTTAAGAGATCTACCAAGGCTAGCAACAAAGTCTGAATCTTTTCTTGAATCAATACCTCGGGATAAATGATTAAGGTGAGCAATGGCAAGGGTTACTTGAGAAGTTTCAAGTTTACACTTGTTAAGCAGGTGAAGCAAAACAACTGAGTCAGAACCACCAGAAACAGCAACTAGTATTCGTCTTTCACAAGACAATATTTGATTCATTGATTTTTTAAATTTTTGTTCAATGGGGTGCATAATTCTTGTACTTAAAAATAAACAAAAAAGTTAACGTTAAATAAGATAAGAACAAAAAGGAAAAGTTATATAAACTTGAACGACTACAGACTTTCTAACACCTCTTTTTTCTTCTTCAGGAATGTCTCTTTAGTGATCTTTCCGTTTGAATATAATTTTCTGTACATTCTTAATTTCTTCTCAATTAGGCGCTCTCTGGTCAGAGTTTCGCTTTGGTTGTGTTCTTTTTTATTTTTTAAATATAGCTTAGACTTTACAGGTTTTGATGAGTTAGCCTGATTTCTTTTGATAGACCTAGAGACTCTAACCTTCTTTATTGATTTTATATCTTCAAATAAAGAAATTTCGACAAATGATGTTTTTTTCAGCCCATTTATCCATTTCTTATATTTCTTTTCTCTTATTTTAGCATTAAGAATTTTTTTAATTTCAGGCCTAACTAATTTATATTTTTTCGTGTGCCCAGGAATAACATTATCGCACTTAATAATATGAAAGCCATTCATAGTTTCCACAACCCCGCTAACTTCACCTACTTTTAAATCAAAAGCTGCCTTTTCGAATTCAGGCATCATTGTTCCGCGGCTTATAACACCAAGAAGTCCACCTGATCGAGCTGACAGATCAGTTGAATAATTTTTTGCAAGAACAGAGAAGTTTTCCCCAGCTTTAATTTTTTTAAGGATATCACCGGCTTTTTTCTTTAAAGCATGGTTGTCTTTAGCCGAAGAACCTTCTTCTTTTATGAACATAATATGCCTAACTACCAATTGCTCAGGGACCCAAAAAGATTTTTTATTTTTTTGGTAGTATTTCTTCATAGAGCTTTCTTTTGCATCACCAACATTTGAAAGTTGTCTAGTAACAATTCTAGAAGAAAGAATTTGATCTCGAATAATCTCTTTATAAGAATCTAAATTACTACCTTCGTTCTTCAACATAGTTTCAAACTCTTCACTTGTAATATTATTATTTTTATAAATATCACCCAGTGCCTTTTCTAGAGTCTCATCCGATACTAGCATCCCATTTTTTTTTGCTTCCTGCACTTGAAGTTTTTCAGCTACAAGATCTTTAAGAACCAGCTTCATTACTTCTTTTTTTTGCAATGGCTGGACAAGAGAATTAGAACCATTATTTTTCTGCAAAAAAGCTTCAACTCTATTTTCTAGTGTCCACAAAGTAATAACATCATTATTAACCTTAGCAACCACACGATCAAAGGTGGTAGCTAATAATGATAGACTCAAAGTAAAATAAAAAAGTAAACCCGTAATAAGGTAGGGAAATCTATAAACTGATTTTTGAAAGAACATCACTATTTATTTTTATATTAGAATTATTTTTAAGATCCCTCAGCCATTCTTTAAAAACGACAGACTGTTTATCTCTTGAAAATTGATCATAGATTGATTCTTTTGACTCAATAAAACTTAATTGCTTCGGATCTTTTATATCTACAATCTTAAAGATATGATACCCGTAAGGAGTAGTAATTACTTCGCTAATCTGATTTTTTTTAAGGTTACCAATAATATTGAATTCTTCAGGCATTTGGTCAATTTCAAAGTACCCGAGATTACCACCCACAGAGGCGTCGGGCGCTAAGGAATAAATGTCTACCAACTCAGTAAAACTTTTCTTCCCAGACTTTATTGAACCGTATACAACCTTTGCCTCATCTTCTGTTGCCACCATTATATGAAGAGCGTGAACCATACGCCCTTTTTTAAATCTCTCCTTATGGGTTTCGTAGTATTTTTTGGCTTTAACTTCATTAATAGATTTGTTAATAGAAAATTTAGTGTCAATAAACTTTTTGATCAATAGATTATTTCTAAGCCTCTTTTCCCATAAGTCCTGGGGAATATCGTGAACTTTTAAATATGCCCAGAAAGAGTCCTCCTCATAACCACTTTCAATATCTCGAAAAGCCATTTCATATTCATCTCGGGTCAGAGAAATACCATTGGAAATGGCCTCCATAATCAACAAATTATCTCTTATAACGCGATTAAGGCCTTTTATTTTTAATAAAAGTTTTTCCTCTTTTGAGAGGTTGTTTTTATTATCAATGCGAAACTGCATTATTAAGAACCTCGTCTCATCGTGGAGCTTATCAACAGTTATTTCAACATCATTAATCTCAGCAACAATTGTATTGCCTGAGATAACCATAACAGCATTAGAGTTTGAGCATGCAACAGAAAAACAAAAGCAAAAAACAAAATACCTTAGTTTTAAAAAAGATTTTAGGTAGATTTTTTTTTTATTCATCAATACTAACTAATTTTAGAATTGCACTTAAACGATCTATTATTAAAAGTATATCATCTTTCCAGTTTTTGCATTTCAATTTTAGCCCCAAACAAAACTCGGAAACAAATATAATGTCTAAATTAAAATTTTTGGAAAGTTTTTCTGGAACAATAGGTGTAGTAGAGTTAACATTAAAACGTGCCTGCTCATCAACGATATATGCCTTAACAATATGAAGTTTTATACAAATAGTTTTTATTTTCACTAGAAGTAATAACTTTTCAACATTTTCTGAAAATCTTCCATATCTATCTACTAATTCTAGTTCTATTTCATTAAATTCTTCCAGCGTGTTTAGTAATTGAAGCCTACGGTAGACATCTAACCTTTGATTTAAGTCTGGAATATAACTTTTAGGAATATGACCTTTTACCTTAAAATCAATTTCAGGATCAACTAGTGAGCTTTTAACTTCTTCGCCTTTAAGCTCTCTTACTGACTCTTCTATTAATTTAGAATATAGATCGAATCCAATAGACGCAATATGACCAGACTGATTACGCCCCAGCATATTTCCCACCCCGCGAATTTCCATATCACGAGCTGCTAGTTGAAATCCTGAACCAAGTTCACTTAACTCTTCTATAGCTTTTAGTCTTTGTCTGGCTTCCGAGCTAATAGCAAGTTCACCGGGAATAAGAAAATATGCGTAAGCTTGGTGTTTGTAACGGCCTACTCGCCCCCTTAATTGATAAAGCTGTGCTAGGCCAAATTGATCAGCTCTATTGATGATAATTGTGTTAGCTGATGGTATATCAAGTCCAGATTCGATTATTGTTGTACAAAGAAGAATATCTATTTCCCCTGCTACAAACTTTCTCATAACTTCTTCTAATTGATGTTCCGGCAGTTTGCCATGACCTATTCCAATACATGCCTCAGGGGCGATTTTCTGTATCATCTCCTTCATGGAGTTAATACTCTTAATTTTATTATGAACAAAATAAACCTGCCCTCCCCGTTCAAGTTCTTTTTTTATAGATTCCTTAATAATATTTTCATCAAATTTTCTAACAAAAGTTTTGATAGATAGACGATCAATTGGTGGGGTTTCAATAACACTTAAATCTCGAACTCCCATAAGTGAAAAATGCAAGGTTCTTGGAATCGGGGTAGCAGTAAGTGTTAAAATATCAACTTTATTTCTCATTTTTTTTAAAGATTCTTTATGCTTCACTCCAAAACGTTGTTCCTCGTCAATTATAATCAGACCTAATTGAGCGAAAATAACATCTTTAGAAAGTAGTCTATGCGTACCAATAATTATATCTACTGCACCAGACTTAACCTTAGCTAATATATGCTTTTGTTCTCGAGGGCTTTTAAAACGATTAACCATTTTTATATTAACAGCATGATTTTTAAATCGATCGCTGAAAGTAGCTAAATGCTGTTGGGCTAAAATTGTTGTAGGAACAAGAACTGCTACTTGCTTTCTATCTAAAACCACTTTAAATGCTGCCCTCATAGCCACTTCGGTTTTACCGTATCCAACATCTCCACAAACTAACCGGTCCATTGGTTTTTTATTTTCTAGATCTTCCATTGTTTCATCAATTGCTTTTAACTGATCCTCTGTTTCTTCAAACTCAAATGAGTCTGATAGTTCCTGCATAGGTATAGAATTGACTGAATAGCTTGTCCCTTCAGTTATCTCACGAGATGCATAAAGTTTTAATAAGTCTTCTGCCAATTCACGAATCGATTCTTTAATAAGATTCTTCTTTTTTTTCCAGTTAGCACCACCTAATTTGTCTAATAATGGAGGAACATCTCCTGAACCTATATACTTTTGAATAGAAGCTAACCCATCCATTGGAACATAAAGTTTCTCTCCATCAGCATAAGTAATATTTAAAAATTCGCCGCCACCAATACCTGTCTCTAATTCACGAATTCCATTGTATTGTCCTATGCCATAATCTACATGAACAAGATAACTTCCAGGTCTTAAATCCTTAAGTCCCCTCTGAAAACTTTTGTACTTTGGTTTGCGACGGTATCGTGGTTTGAAGGTCCGCCCAAAAACCTCATGATCTGCAACAAACATCATGCATAAGTCAGGGCAACTAAATCCATTACTTAAATGGCCAATATCAATATCAAGATCGAGGTCATACTGATTTGATAGTTCCTGAATACGTTTAACTTGCCCATTAGTTGGGGCTATAACAATAACCTTATAACCATCACTTTCACTTTGTTTAATTTTTTCTACTAGAAATTCAAATTGGCCTAAAAATGAAGGGTTTCTATTAACATCAAATTTTATATTGATGGCATTTTTATTAGGCTGAATATTTAAAGAATTAATAAATATTATTTTTTTTTCAACCAATCGTTTTTTTAGTTCATCTGAAGTCATGTATAAAAGATCTGAAGGAGCAACAACATCTCCACGCTCACAAGCTGAATCATGCTCACAAGCAATCAATTCAGAAAACTTATCAACCTCTGTTATGACATCAACCTCCTCATCAAGAACAATTATTAGATCTTTGGGAAAGTGGTCAAATATGGTTTGGCGATGGCTATAAAAAAATGGGGCAAGATGCTCAAGCCCAAAAAAATTATCTAAATGTTTGATTTTATCAAGCAACTCCTTCAAATGGGATTTGTTAACGTCATGTTCCTCGGCATATTGAGAGATTTTATTAATCCCATTCTTCCTTTGGAGTTGCGTTGGAGATAACTCTCTAACCGGAAGGATTTTAAGGTATTTAATGTTTTTCAAAGAAACTTGTGTTACCGCATCGAACTCTCGAATGGATTCAACTGTATTATCAAAAAACTCAATCCTAAAAGGGTTAATTGAATCAGGGGGAAATACATCTATAATATCTCCACGCACACTAAACTGGCTATGATTCTCTACCAAGGGAAATCGAATGAACCCACTATCAAGCAAACATGCTTCGAAAAACTCACGTTCAATGTTATCTCCTATTTTAAAAGTAAAAGTTTTCTCAATTAACTCTTGACGGGGAATCACACATTGCATAATTGCGTCTACTGGCAAAACCAACAATGAAATAGCATTACTTTGGAGTTGATCAAGTATATTCAATCTTTCTCCAGTTATTTCTAAAGGAGGAGAAATATTTTCATATGGAAGAACTCCCCATGAAGGAAAAAAGCGGATATTGTTTTTTACTTTTCTAAGCTTACAAAAATAACTTAGATCCCCAACAAGTCTTTCGCCGGTACTTTGATTAGGTGTTAATACAACTAATAGTTTAGACACAGACTGAATCAAATTAACAAGAAATAACGCCCGAGAGGCCTCTGGAAGTCCTTGTATATTAATCTTAAAAAGATTATTATCGGCACACTTTTCTATCTCTTTAATTCCTTCTTTAAAAGAGACGCAAGCTAACTCATCATTGGCTAAAAATTTGTTCATTAATTAAAAAAATTACGAAGGGATTGGACCGTCAGACTTTTTAGTAATCAAATGTTGCCACTTGGGATCGCCCTTTGGTTTAAAATTAACACACACAATAAAGGTTGGCCCTTCATAAAAGTTTAATTTAAACCAACCACCTCCAAACTTACTAAATAGATATTCTTCTGGATTGTCCCGAAAGCTATCAACTTCTTGCTTAGTAAATCTGGCAATTTCATAAAACTGAACTCCGACGCCCTCATTAACACCAACAAGAAGAATACTGTTTGTTCGATTATAAATTTCCTCAAACCGAAGATCCATTTCGCCCTGACTTGGCTCATGCTTTAATGAGCGACGGAGTTTTGGTTTATAATAATCCCTGAATGCATTTTTTATCCACACGATTAATACTATCCTTTTTTAGAAGAATATATATTTTCCGTCAAATTTTTATAAGATTAAGTCTAGTAACATATAAAACAAATATATCAAACTAAGCATTTTAACATAATCAAACAATTATATTTTTTTAATACAGCCCTCCTTACAAAACTAATTGTGCTAACCTTATCGAGTGCTTATACTTTGAAAAATAATTGGCAATAAAAAAATAAATGGACAATAATTCAGTCACCATAGCACTACTCCAACAAACACGAAATAAAAACGTAGAGCAAAACCTTGAAGCAACTATTTCCGAAATAAAAAACTCTGCAAAAATGGGTGCTCAGATTATCTGCCTGCAGGAACTATTTCTCAGTCAATATTTTTGTCAATATGAAAATTCAGACGAATTCAAACTTTCTGAAACTATACCTGGCCCTACTACAGTTGTTTTATCTAAACTTGCTCAAGAACTAGAAATTGTTATTATTTCTCCATTATTTGAAAAGCGGACTGAGGGTCTCTACCACAATACTGCCGTTATTATAGATGCTGATGGATCTATAGTTGGCACTTACAGAAAAATGCATGTCCCGGATGACCCTTATTTTCATGAAAAGTTTTATTTCACGCCGGGCGATAAAGGGTTTAAGAGTTTCCCTACTCGCTATGGAAGTGTGGGAATTTTAATTTGTTGGGATCAATGGTTTCCAGAAGCGGCTCGCCTGGTTACTCTTTCTGGTGCGCAGTTTATTTTTTATCCTACCGCAATTGGCTATCATGAAAGTGATGCTTTAGAAGTTAATCGACAGATTTCAGCATGGGAAACCATACAAAAATCTCACGCTATAGCAAATGGTGTATTTTTGGCTTCTGTGAACAGGGTAGGAAAAGAAGATAATCTTACCTTTTGGGGAAAGTCATTTGTTTGTGATCCATTTGGGGAAATAATAAATCAAGCAGGACAAACCACTTCAGAAAACCTTATCGTAAAATGTGATTTGTTAAAGATTGAAAAATCTAGACAAGATTGGCCATTTCTAAGAGACCGCAGAGTCGACGCGTATCAAAACTTAGATCAAATTTACCATGACCCCAAACCCTGAAAACTCCAGTCCATTATCCCAAAATTTCTTCATGCCTGCTGAATGGGAACCTCATTCTAGTACTTGGTTAGCTTGGCCGCACAATAACGATACATGGAGTTCTGTTGACTTATACGAAGTTGAAATAGTTTATATAGAAATCATTCGCAATTTAATTGATGGTGAAAATATAAATCTTTTAGTCAAGGATCAGGCAACTCAATCTAGAGTAACTTCGATATTTATAAACAATGAAATTAATATAAAAAATATTTATTTTCACATAGTATTGACCAACGATTCATGGATCAGGGATTTTGGCCCCAATTTCATCGTTCGAACATCCTCAAATGGGCGTCAAATTGCAATTAATCGTTGGCGATTTAATTCTTGGGGTGAAAAGTATTCATGGGAAAAAGATGATGAGGCATGCTTTAAAATTATACGTGATTCAAATTTACCTTGGTTTGATCCTAAAGTTATTCTAGAAGGTGGATCTATTGATGTAAACGGCAAAGGCACGTGTCTAACAACAACTTCCTGTTTACTAAATAACAATCGTAATAACGGGTTATCAATAGTAGAAATGGAGAAATATTTAAACAGTTATTTGGGAACAGAAAATATTATATGGTTAGATGGAATGATTAAGGGAGATGACACTGATGGTCATATTGATAACCTAGCAAGATTTGTTAACCCTACAACTATCGTTTACATTTCAGAAGCGGATAAAAACGATGAAAACTATAAAGCAATAAAAGAAATAGAAAAAACTTTAAAGAAATCCAGCGATCAAGATGGAAAAAAATTTTTAACAATTCCCCTGCCAATGCCACGAGAAGTTAGTGAAAACAACTTTCGTTTTCCTGCGAGCTACGCTAATTTTTATATTGGTAATAAAACCGTTTTAGTGCCAGCATTTAGCGATCCAAACGATATTATCGCTCAAGAAGCTCTACGAAGATGTTTTCCTAAAAAAAAAATAGTACCTATTGATTGCCGCATACTGATTAAAGGGCAAGGTGGGATTCACTGCTTAACACAGCAACAACCATAGCATTCTAATTCAAACTGCACGTATTACTAGAAAGCTTTTTAGCGTTAAGGCCTCGAGAAACGGGTTGAGCTTGGAATCTCTTCACTAACTTCAGATTCTCGTTTTAATTGTAATAACTGTTTTTCTAATTTATCAATATTTTTTTGCTTCTCGCGTATTTGAGCCTTTAGTTTTAATTGAGAAAACAACTCAAAAAACCACGCAATCAAAAAACCTAATCCAAACGCACAAGAAATCAAGACCATGGTTGGAGCTTTAATTGTATTCTCAGAGGAAGAATTATCGAAAAAATAAACCTCGACAGTGTGCATATTCTTTGCAGCAAATAAAGAAACAAAAATAATAAGCGAGATGAAAAAAGCATACTTTAAAGTTGACATTCCGAGTTAGACTTCATAATGAATGACGTTTTTATATAGTATTTTACTCGTCCTCATCATCCTCGTCTCCTTCATCATCCTCGTCTCCTTCATCATCCTCGTCCCCTTCATCATCCTCATCATCACCTTCTTCATTACTCTTTGGTTCTACATTATCCTCAATAGGCTCTTCTAATTGTTCAGCTTGTTGGGGCAAAGATTCCGGTTCAGTTACCGATTCGCTAGAAGCCTCTTTTAAAGGTTCTTCCGCCGGTGAGACCGCATGCTCATCACTTACAGGTTCTTCAGTTGGTGGGGCCGTATGGTCTTCAGTTGGTGGGGCCGTATGGTCTTCAGTCGGTGTTGCTACGACAGGCAACTCTATTAAATCAGGAACTTCTTCAACTTTTACTTCTCCTATGGCAGTATTCTGGTCAAGATCAGTATCGACAACATGCTCCCCTGGTCCAAACTCACCAAGCAATGCTTGGATACTTGCAACAACCTCATTGGATTTTGCTTCAACTTTAGGACTATCTCTCAATCTCATACTCTGAATTGCAACCAGAGCACGCTTAAGTTCCATTACGGCAACCCGATTTTCTCTATCCTCTAGCTTAGTTTTTAATCCATTAATATCTGTATTCACCTGTTCCAGGCCGTCTTTAACTTCTTTTCTTAGCGGTGCCATTTTTTCTTCAAGAGTATTCAAAGCAGAATCAACACCACCGACACGGTGATCTAGATCTCGAATAAAAAATAAAATAAATACAATGGCTAAAGCTGCCAAACCAAATCCCAAATAAGCAACCGCCTTTAATAAGCTCATCTCCTCCATTGCCTTTTCTACATGCGGAACGGGCTTACTAAATTCGGATTCTTCATCAAAAAGCTCTTTTGAGTCACCCTGGGCATAGTATTCTGTTGGGTCTTCAGTTTCTTCCTGTTTTATTTTTTCAATTCGCTCTTCAGAAGAGTTATTTTTCTTATCCTGATCACTGCTCATGAGTCCTCCGATATTTCCTTAATTCTCAAAATAATACAAACTTTAAACAACATTATTTATACCATCAACTCAAACATTTTTTGTTATGCAATAAAATAATGAAGGAATATCAGGTTTTATATTTTATAATATAAAAAAGTCCGTTTGAATGGCTAACAATGCACTAGCAATATACCAAGCTAATTCCAGTAATTAACTATTTCAGATAACAGGACAATAGGAAAAATGAAGCCCGATATTACAAGCGCATACCGTATTTTGTCAAGAAAAATAAGAACCTGTCAAAACAAGATATGTTTCTTGTTTTTACAAGGTTTAGTCCTTTTTGCTTACTCCTCTTTAAGTTATGGCCAAAGCTTGACTATCAACCTTGAAAATTTAAAATCTATTTCTTCAGATACCATAGTAATCATTGATACCCGCTCTAAATATAAATATCTGCTTGGACATATTCCAAGTGCAATCCATATTGGGAAATGGCAAGATTACACAAAAAAAGTCAACGGAATTAAAGGCTTGCTAATTGAAAATCCTAAGCTTATCGTAACTCAATTAAAACGCTACGGTATCCATCCTAACAAATCAATTGTAATTTATGGTGAACCAAATGATCCATGGCGCGAGGATGGGCGTTTTTTTTGGATGTTTGAACGGTTTGGATTTAAAAAAGTAGCTATTTTTGAAGGTGGCATAGAAAACTGGAAAAATACTGGAAATAAATTAGAGTATGGCCCTGGAGATCAACCAGAAATATCAGATTTAACAGTAGAAGATATTATTCTAAATCATGACGTATCGGCCGATCAAAATATGATCATGAAAAAACTTGGTTCAAATAATTTCACCCTAATAGATAACAGGACGCGCGAGGAATATTATGGAGATAGACCATACGGCTCTAGACGGGGAGGACATATACCTACTGCCGTTCACATACATTGGCCAGACTTTTTTTTACCTAACGGGCATATGAAAAGTAAACCCGAATTATTGAATATACTAAATCAATATAATATAACTTACGATAAAGAAGTTGTTGTATATTGCACGGGCGGAGTAAGATCAGCAATGGCTTATTTTGTTTTGAGACACCTTGGATACAAAGTTCGTAACTACGATGGTTCTTGGTGGGATTGGAGCCAAAATCCAAAACTTCCGATAGAATTATCCTGACTAAGTATAAAACTACCTAGAAAAAAGTGAGTAATTACACAATAGTTGCTGAAGCTGAAGAAATTCCTTCCGGAAAACGCAAGAGAATAGAAATTAATGGCCTACGCATTGCTATATTCAATATAGAGAATAGATACTTCGCGATAGATGATATTTGCCCGCACAAAGGGACAGCACCCCTTATAAGAGGCGAATTAGATGGTCTCGGCATTAAGTGCCCTAACCATGGATACCGCTTTGACCTTGAAACAGGAAAATGCAATATAAGTCCTGTTTTTAATACAAAGGTTTACCCAATTAAGGTCAATAGTAATTCTATACTGATAGATATAGAGTAGTTTGGGAAAGCTCAATTTTTTTTATATTGCCCTCGTAGCTCATCAGGATAGAGCACCAGATTCCTAATCTGGGGGTAACAGGT
>CAZOYP010000052.1:0-19270 GCA_964584125.1 uncultured Nitrospinaceae bacterium
GTTCCCATTTCGAACACGGAAGTTAAGACTTTCTGCGCCGATGGTACTGCATGCGGGAGCGTGTGGGAGAGTAGGACGAGGCCGGATCATTATTAAACCCGCCTAGTTGGCCATTAGGCGGGTTTTTTTATTGCTTAGTCTTATGGCTGTGGTTAAATATTCACTTTTCGGTCAATAAAAAAAAATTATAACTGGAATTGCATCTATCCCCTACCCTCTATTCCTCCTTTGAAAACCTCTTTCTTTTAAACTATTTTTCATTGACAATATCCATATGCTTAGATACTATCGCCGCTCTATTTATAAGGGTTTTAAAGGGTTCCGGGGTATTAAAGAAGTTCTTAAAAAGTCCCTATAGTTAATTTAATTTTCATGTACTAAAAATATAATTAATTGGGTTTTATTTTGTTAGATCTGCTTTTTAGGACCAATCAAGGGGCGCAAATATGCTAGATAGTTATCTTGGTGCAGGAATTATGTTCCTCATGGCTATAGGTATCGCCGTGGGTATGGTATTAATGACATCCATACTTGGTCCAAAACGAGAGTTTGCGGATAAAATGGAGCCTTTTGAATGTGGTGAATCTCAAATAGTCTCACCCCACCAGCGATTTTCAGTTAAGTTCTATCTGGTCGCTGTTCTTTTTGTTCTTTTCGATATCGAAGCGGTTTTCTTTTTTCCTTGGGCCATCATATTTAAACAACTGGGTTTATTTGGCTTTATTGAAATGCTTATGTTCATCTTGATTCTAGGCGTAGGTCTTCTTTATGTCTGGATCAGAGGAGGTCTTGACTGGGAATAATTAAAATATTTCAGCTTTGATTTTTCATAAACTTAGATTGCAAGGAAAGTATGTCTACAGAATATATCGATAGGATAAATACTCAATTTAAAGACATCATCATTGACTCGCATAATTTTCGCGGAGAGCAAACCATAACAGTGATGAAAAGTGCTTTAATAGAACTTTTGAAGTTTATTCGTGATGATCCAAAACTTCACTTTAAGTTTCTTATGGATCTAACAGCGGTTGACTATTTAAACCGTAAAGATGATCGCTTCGAGGTGGTCTACCACTTTTATTCATTAAAACATAACGGTCGTCTTAGAATAAAGGTTCCAGTCTGTGAAGATGATTGTAAGATCGACTCTGCCTCAGCTCTATGGAAAACAGCTAACTGGTATGAACGTGAGGTTTGGGACCTATATGGAATAAAGTTCAATGGTCACCCTGATATGAGGCGCATACTACTCTATGAAGAGTTCAAAGGCCATCCATTAAGGAAAGACTATCCCATCAACAAACGACAACCTTTGATCGGCCCCTTAAACTAGATATAAATACTAATGATTCTTGAGTTGACAATTACACTAGTTAAAATTCTTTTCATTATTGGAATTACTGTAGGTTTTTTTGCGCCTGTTTTGACGTGGGTAGAAAGAAAACAAAGTGCAATCATGCAGGATAGAGTTGGAGCCAATCGAGCTGATATTATGGGCTTCACAGCCTTAGGGTTATTTCATGCCATTGCAGATGCTATAAAAATGTTTACCAAAGAAGATTTTGTACCTCAAGGCGCAAACCGATTTCTCCATACTCTCAGCCCAATTATAGCGGTTATACCTGCAATCCTTACTTTCGCAGTTGTGCCCTTTGGAGGTCAATATGACCTTTGGGGAACAAAAGTGAATCTGGTTATCTCTGACCTAGATGTTGGGTTGCTTTTTGTCTTTGCTATCGCTTCAATAGCAACATATGGCTATGTGATTTCTGGTTGGGCTTCCAATAATAACTGGTCCCTTTTGGGTTCCATGCGGACAGCTTCTCAGATGATTTCTTATGAGGTAACAATGGGGTTGACTATTGTTGGGGTATTAATGGTTTATGGAACTATGAAACTAACTGAAATAGGTGCCGCCCAAGAAGACTTTTTTAATTGGGGCTTTTTTCTTCAACCAGTTGGATTTTTTATGTTCCTTGCAGCATCAATCGCTGAGAATAAGCGTATCCCTTTTGATGCACCTGAAGCAGAATCTGAACTAGTTGCAGGTTATTTTACAGAGTATAGCGGACTTAAGTTTGGCATGTTTTTCATGTCAGAGTTTATCGAAATGGTGACAATTGGAGCCATCGTAACAATTTTATTTTTTGGCGGATGGCATATACCTTTTTTATCCTCAGCCACACTCCTCTCATGGCTTGATTTTCTAGGAACAAATTGGGCAAATCTTGTTCTCATGCTTATTAATGTTGGTGTGTTTTGGGCTAAGGTAATATTCTTTATCTGGTTTCAAATGACTATTCGTTGGACTCTTCCAAGGTTTCGTTATGATCAGATAATGAAACTTGGATGGAAAATTCTTTTACCGCTTTCACTGGCCAATATTCTTATTACAGGGATTGTTATTCTAGTAGTCAATTGATTGGGGAGGTAAAACGTGGCTTATTTCGTTGATCGTACCGTTAAAATGACATGGTGGGAACGTTCTTATCTACCTGAAATTATGAAAGGAATGTTAATAACATCTCGTCACTTTTTTGTTAACTTATTTGGTTTTATACCATTTTTTTTAGGTAAAAAAAAAGAACGTGAAATTTTTACCGTTTACTACCCGGAGGAAATGGCACATATTCCGATAGCTTACCGCGGGCGGCCTGTTCTCGCTATTAATGAGCACAACCGACCCAATTGCGTAGCCTGTGGATTATGTGAAGCTGCTTGTCCAGCCTACTGCATTGATATTATTCCAGGAGAAAACACGGGCAAACAAAATCAAGTAGAACGCTGGCCCAAGGAGTTTACCATCGACTATGCGGTATGTATTTTTTGCGGAAACTGTGAAGAAGCTTGTCCTGAAGAAGCGATTTTTATGAGTGATGACTATGAGATTCCTATGCTTGATCGCAAAGAAATGAAATTTAATCTGGAACAATTATCTGTGCCAATCGAAAAGCTTAAAGATCGAGTTGAATTCACAAGAAAAATGTACGGGAAATGGAACTATTAATCTTTTATCCACTAGCTGGTCTTTGCATTATATTCGCTTTAGGCGTGATTATAAATAATAGTCCCGTTAATTCTGCGATGTCGTTGATTGGCATGATGCTCGGATTAGCAGGAATATTTGTTCTGCAGCAAGCGCATTTTATAGCTATTTTGCAGATTATTATCTACGCTGGCGCAATCATGGTTTTATTTATGTTTGTCATAATGCTCCTTAATTTAAAAGGTAAAGGGGAAGATGAGCAATGGCAAAGTAGAGATAAAAACATGCTATTGAACGTGCTAGCCGGTCTTTTAGTTGCAGGAGTTTTATACAAAATAATTGATACTATTAACTCTGGTGATTTTTCCTCGCCTGCTCTGCCACCCGATACTTTCGGAACGGTAAGAGAAGTGGGTACAATTTTATTTACTGAATTTGTTTTACCATTCGAAGTTGCTTCCATTTTATTGTTAGTGGCCATGATTGGAGCTGTAGTCTTAGCTAAAAGTAAGGTCGATTAATCATGGATATGGAAATGGTTCCTTTAACTCATTATTTATTTCTTAGTGCCACTTTATTTGTCATTGGAGTGGCTGGTGTGCTTATTAAAAGAAACGCAATTGTCGTCTTCATGTCAATTGAGATCATGCTTAATGCTGTTAATATTTCTCTGATAGCATTTGACCGTTATCTAAACCTTCACGATGGACAAATTTTTAGCTTCATGGTCATGTGTGTCGCGGCGGCTGAGGTTTCTGTTGGGCTTGCGATTATTATCTCCCTTTTTCGCAACAAACCTACGACAAACCTGGATGACTTCAATATCATGAAATCTTAAGAGGAAGTTTATGTTACTCAAATTAACCGGACTGGTACCTTTATACCCGCTGATCGGTTGTCTTATTAATGGTTTTTTTGGTTTACGCATTGGGAAAAATGCAGTAGGCCTGATTGCAGCCGGATCTGTCGGCTTATCATTTTTGACCACTCTTATTATATTTATTGGTCTTGTTATGACTCCCGCCGAAGAACGTGTTTTTGAACAAGTTCTTTTTACTTGGATGGCCGCTGGAGATTTTATTGCAGAATTTGGTTTTCAAGTAGACCCTTTATCAATGACCATGATGCTGTTTGTAACGGGTGTTGGGTTTTTGATTCATATTTACTCGATTGGATATATGCATGAAGAATACAGCTTCTATCGATTTTTTACCTACATGAACCTGTTCATGTTCTCGATGTTGCTCTTGATCATGGGGAATAATTTTCTTTTGATGTTTATAGGCTGGGAGGGTGTTGGTTGCTGTTCTTATTTTTTAATTGGCTACTATTTCGAGAAAAAGTCTGCCTGTGATGCAGGCACAAAAGCATTCGTCATGAATCGTGTAGGTGATTTTGCCTTCCTACTAGCGGTAATGTACATATTTAGCATTTTTGGTTCCATTGATTTTACAACCGTCTTTCATGCGGCACCTGAAAAACTTATCTACAACAGTGAAGCAGTAACCACAATAACAATGCTGCTATTTATTGGGGCATGTGGAAAGTCTGCCCAAATTCCACTTTACACTTGGTTGCCAGATGCTATGGAAGGTCCAACTCCGGTGTCTGCTCTAATTCACGCGGCGACTATGGTTACTGCAGGTGTATATATGGTTGTTAGATGTAATGCGCTTTTTGCTTTAGCTCCTATTACAATGGGGATGGTTGCTTTTGTTGGTGCTGGTACAGCAATATTTGCCGCTACGATAGGGATGACGCAATTTGATATTAAACGTGTACTCGCATATTCAACAGTAAGCCAAATTGGTTACATGTTTATGGCTGTTGGAGTTGGTGCCTATACAGCGGCTATTTTTCACATGGTGACTCATGCTTTTTTTAAAGCCTGCTTATTTCTTGGATCGGGGAGTGTTATTCATGGCCTCCATGGTGAACAAGATATGAGAAAAATGGGCGCATTAAAGAATCATATGCCTATAACATTCGTAACCTTTTTTGTTTCCACTCTCGCTATAGCAGGTATTTTCCCGTTATCTGGATTCTTTAGTAAAGATGAAATTCTCTATTACGCTTTGATGGATGGTAACGTGATTCTTTGGGGTATGGGTATTACTGGAGCACTTCTTACCGCTTTTTATATGTTTCGTCTTGTTTTTATGACATTTTTTGGTGAGTCAAGAGTTGACCCAGATGTTCACCCGCACGAATCCCCAAAAATTATGACTATGCCGCTGGTTATTTTAGCAGGGCTTGCTTTTTTTGGTGGTGCGTTGGGTATCCCCCTTTTCCACGGATGGCATATTCTTCACAACTGGCTTGAACCTGTTTTTCATTTTGATATGGCTTCCGCTCTTGAACACTCAGCACATATGCTTCACGAACAAGGAAAACACGCACCGCCTTGGTCTCATCTATTAGCACCTGAAGAAGGTCATAATATATGGATTGAGATAGCATTAATGCTTCTATCTTTGAGCATAGCCGTTGCAGGAATTTTTGGTGCATACGTTTGCTATATAAAAAAACCTCATCTCCCAGATTCATTAACTGAAGGACAATGGGGGTATGATTTAGTGAAAAATAAATATGAAGTAGACGAGTTTTACGATGATTATATTGTTAATCCAACGGTAGAAAGTTCCCATCTACTTTGGAAGCAATTTGATGCTAAAGGGATAGACGGAGCGGTTAATGGCACAGCTAAAATACTAGGGTGGCTTAGCAATCAAGCTCGAAACTTTCAATCTGGGTTTGTCCGAAACTATGCTTTATTCATGGTTGTTGGTTTTATCGGACTATTGATTATCTCATTATAAAATAGAAATATGTTTCTGACATTTTTGACATTTTTACCTCTGGTAGGCGCTATATTGCTAACTCTTATTCCTCGAGATGAGGAAGGAGCTATCAAGCAAACCGCCCTAGCATTTGCTGTCGCAGATTTTGTGTTATCGATTTATCTGTGGACAAACTTTGATTCAACAACACACGAAATGCAATTTGAATACAGCGTGCCTTGGATCTCGACATGGGGAATAAGTTATCATATTGGACTAGATGGAATATCTCTCCTCCTCTATATAATGACGACATTTTTAACCATGATTTCGATCATTGCATCTTGGGGAGTTACAAAAAATATACGCGAGTACATGATGGCATTTCTGGCTTTATCAACTGGGATGCTGGGCGTGTTTGTCTCACTTGATATGTTTCTTTTCTATTTTTTCTGGGAATTCCAATTGGTCCCTATGTACATCATTATTGGCGTATGGGGTGGTCCTCGAAGAGTTTACGCTGCAGTCAAGTTTTTTCTTTATACAGCCGTAGGATCACTCCTAATGCTGGTTGCTATTATCTGGATTTATAAAACCATTCAAGATCAGACAGGTGTTGCTACCACAGATCTAATATTTATAACCAATAATCTAGAATTACCTTTAGGCCCTCAAAAATGGCTTTTCTTGGCATTTTTTCTTGCTTTTGCAATCAAGGTACCAATGTTTCCATTTCACACATGGTTACCCGATGCGCATGTTGAAGCCCCTACTGCCGGATCAGTAATTTTAGCAGGGGTTCTTTTGAAAATGGGAACTTATGGATTTTTTCGATTTAACTTACCGCTATTTCCTCAAGCCAGTTATGAGTTTATGCCACTGATCGCTTGGTTATCCATAATTGGTATTGTATATGGTGCGCTTGTATCTTTAGTGCAAGAAGACTTAAAAAAACTTGTAGCCTACTCCTCAGTCAGCCACTTAGGGTTTGTTATGATCGGTATCTTTGCATTCAATCACTATGGTATGCAAGGAGCCTTACTACAAAATATAAACCATGGAATAAGTACAGGAGCCCTCTTTCTTTTGGTTGGTGTTATTTATGATCGTAGGCACACACGTCTGATAAGTGAATTTGGTGGTTTAGCAAAAGTAATGCCGACATTCACAATCTGTTTTATGATAATTGCACTATCTTCTATTGGGCTTCCTGGAATGAATGGTTTTGTTGGAGAGTTTCTTATTCTCCTAGGCGTTTTCCAAAATAATGGTTTGTGGGCGGCCTGTGCAACTAGCGGAGTAATTTTTGCTGCATGCTATATTCTTTGGATGTTTCAACGCGTGATGTTTCAAAAACTCAATAATCCAAAAAACGAAAACTTACCTGACATGAATACTCGAGAATTGATAACTGTTGTCCCCTTGATTATTCTTGTATTTTGGATTGGCCTCTATCCAAAACCATTTTTAAAAACATTCGATGCATCAGTAGAACATCTGTTAACTAAGGTGAGCCCTGATAATTTTAGACCGGGTACTCCTGGCTCAGGTCACTCCACTCACGCTAAGCTGATAAGAATAGAAGATATTGCACGACTTAATCAACAGCAAAAAGAAACTAAATAGCAATTTAAGGAATAAAAAAATTGGAACCGATTCCCGCACCAGCCATTGATCTAATCAGCCTTGCACCTGTGCTCGTTTTAGCAGTATTCGGAATCATGGTCCTAGTTACAGACTTATTCATCGGAAAAGATAAGTCAGTACTGGTATTTATTAGTTTAACTGGACTCTTAATGGCGGCTATCAGTACATTTGCTAAGTATAACTTGCCCGTTTACTCATTCAATGGGGCTTATATAGTAGACCATCTCTCGGTCTTTTTTACCTTCATTTTTTGTATCAGCTCAGCATTGGCAATCTTAGTTTCAGTTGACTTTAACAAACGCGAAGGAATCAAAATAGGAGAATACTACAGTCTTATCCTATTCTGCACATTAGGAATGGTCCTACTCGCCTCTTCAACTGATATGATTATGATTTTTTTAGGGATCGAAATCATATCTATTTCTCTATATATTCTTGCAGGTATTCAACGTAAAAACGTAAAATCAAATGAGGCTGCACTTAAATACTTTTTATTAGGAGCATTTGCAACGGGATTCCTGCTCTATGGAATGACCTTGATATACGGATCAACTGGCTCAACTAAACTATCAGCTATCGCAAAAATAGTTAGCGAAGACCGAATTATTTCAGAGCCCCTCATGCTGATGGGTGTGGCTCTTTTAATTATTGGGTTTGGATTTAAAGTTGCAGCTGTACCATTTCATATGTGGGCACCTGATGTCTACCAAGGTGCCCCAACTCCGGTTACCGCATTCATGGCGGTTGGCCCTAAAGCGGCAAGTCTGGCTGCTTTCTACAGAATTATGTCTGAAACAATGCCAGAGCTATCGTATTCCTGGGAAGTCTTACTTTGTGTAATATCTGTCCTAAGCATGTTTATCGGTAATTTAGGTGCTATTTTTCAGACCAATATTAAACGCCTATTAGCCTTCTCGAGTGTGGCACATGTTGGATATCTTTTAATTGCTATAATTGCAAAAAATTCACTTAGTTCCTCAAGCCTAATGTTTTATATGCTGACCTATGCGTTTATGGTCTTCGGTACCTTTGGCATTGTAATCTTAATTGGTCAAAAGGGAGAAGAAAACCTCGAAATAGAAAACTATTCAGGACTTGCTTACAAACATCCGGTAATTGCCTTAACTATGACGATTTTTCTCCTTTCCCTTGGTGGATTACCACCCTTAGCTGGATTCGTAGCAAAATTTTATATATTCAGTGCTGCACTAAAAGAAGGTTACCTTATTCTAGTTATCATAGCTGTCCTCAATAGTGCTATTTCATTCTATTATTACTTGAAAGTCATTGTGTTTATGTATATGAAGGAACCCGTTAAAGAGTTTAATATTAATCTGACGCCTATGACCCTGATAGTCATTTCTATAGCAGCCTTTGGCACCATTCAGTTAGGTATATTTCCAGATCCTATTATCGCATTAGCCCAGATGAACTAACGTAAAAAAAACTAGCCCCAATTTAAGGCAAATATTACTTACAAGTATTTATAAGCAACAATTTAAGCGAGTATAACCACTACATTGGAATAACTTTGATATTTGGAATGATTATTTAATATGAAAATGCACCATCTAGAAGAAAGTGAAGTAAAAGAGATCATGGAAAGGGTTCAAGCTGCGGTTAAAGAAAAAGAACTGGCTCCCGATAAAATCGAAGAAATATTCAAATTATCCAAGGTTCAATCAGAAGGTTTTTTGAATTGTAAGTCAAATGAAATGCAAGCAAACCAAGTCAATTTTGAAATCGACGAGTCAAAAGGTGTTCGCTTCTTCGATCCATTTAACTTCTTCACTCAAGGAATATATAAAGATATGGATGGATGGTCGGTTTGGACTGTAGATAATTTAAAAGAGCCCTGGTCATACGAGTGATTTTTAATTTCGCATTAACCTTTTACGTCTCTTTCATTATTTAAAAAAATTTATAAAAAAAAACGTCAGGCTGACCGTTATTATTATCAGAGAGAAGATTTATCCTTGATAGGTTTTCGCAATATTAAGCTTTGTTTTCTTGGTCCTTGCTATAATCATATGACCCTTTTCTAGGGAGAGTAGAAGTGAAAATTTCTGCCTCCTCTTTCATCTGCTTATCCTTTGCCTCGCCCTCCTCTTCGGCCTTCTTTCTCAAATAAGCTTCTTTTTCCTGTTCTGTCATATTCTCCAAGTCAGGGTTTGCTTCGGCAAGTTCACCAGGTTTATTGTCTTCACCTTCTATTGCGTCCCCTTCTTGAGCCTCTTTCATTGATGATTTAAAGTTTTTTATGCTCCGTCCAAATGCACTTCCAATTTCAGGCAGTTTACCCGCCCCGAAAATAATCATAATAATTACAAGTATGATCATTAATTCCGGAAATCCAATTCCCATCATAAGAAAAATCCCTCCAGTAAATTGGTGACTTTCAAAATATGCTAATTGCTTGAAAGCGACCTAAAACTATTGAATTAAACAATTTTATATCTTTTATGGCCTGAAATACAAGGGAAAAGAAAAATGCCTTAATTACACTGTAAAAAATTAAAAATATGAAAAAATAATACATATTTTCATAAAATTTAATCATCAATTGATTTTAGAAGAATATTAGTATGGATTAAAGTTCGGTAGAAAATAAAGATATTTTTTTGTATTATTCTAACATGAGACCTAATTGGAAATTTCATTATTTAAGCTTATTTAACAGTTATCTACTAGCTATTTGGATTGTTTTTATTCCTAAGGTGAGCACTGCTTCAACTGCTGACAAAAAAGCTGCAGAAGGAATAAGCCTATACCAAAAACAACAGTTTAATAAAGCAAGCGAAAAATTTTATGAAGCACATCAAGAAAAGCCTAACGACCTAAAAATTTCATACAATCTTGGAAATAGCCGATATAAACAGGGCAATTACGAAAAAGCATTACAAAATTATTCTAAATCAATGGAACAGGAATCTAATTTATCTATAAATCAAAAAACCCTCTATAACATGGGCAATGCCTTTTTCAGAATGAACAAATTTGAAGAATCTATCAATGCATATAAAAAGGCACTAGAACTCAACCCAAGTGACATGGACGCTAAATTCAATCTGGAGTTTGCACGCGAGCAAGTTAAAAAAAAACAAAATCAAAAAGAGAAAAAAAAAACAAAAAAAGAAAGTCAAACAGAGGGTAGCAAAAAAAATAAAAAATCTAAAAATAATGCAGGGCAATCAGGCAACAATGAGAAAAAAGAAATTTCACCAGACAAAAAAAGAAATAATTCAGAGTTAAATCAAGATCAAAACGATCAAAACAACAGACCATCTGCAAAAAAACTTGCTTCTCAAAGTATGACAAGAGAGGAAGCAGAACAAAAGTTGAGTTCATTGATAGAGGACTTAAAATCTTTTCAAAGAAAACAAGCCCTCGAAATGAAGTCTCTTTTCAATTATCAGGGCAAGGACTGGTAATATCTAATTAATCAAAATTAATTCAACAATGAAATATAAGCCTTGGTTGGTAATATCAACTATTATTGCATTTATATTTTCCCCAACACCTAGCTTCTCTTCAAGTATTCAATTTTCTGCATCTGTCGACAAAAGTCATATTACAACAGAAGAGTCAATAGAACTCTCAATTAAAATCAGCGGCATTAGGAATCCACCAAAACCTGAATTACCTGCATTGCCAGACTTCAAAGTGAGGTCAATTGGGACACATTCTTCCACTCAGATTATTAATTCTGAAATGAACGTCTCCACGGTCCACAAGTATTTACTTATTCCAAAAAATAAAGGCAATTTTACAATAGATTCCATTTCAATATTATTGTCTGGAACTATTTACAAATCAGAACAAATTAGTGTAATTGTCAATAATTCCGACACAAAAAATATAAATCCAGAAAGAGAAGTCTACACGGAAACAATTATTTCAAAGAAAGACCCGTACATAAATGAACAAATAGTTTACACATTCAAGCTTTTTCGTAAAACAGAGGCTAGAAACTTAAAACTTAGCATGCCCCACGACGAAAATTTTTTCCAGAAAGAGAATCTAGGCAAAGCCAAACGTTACTCTAAAGTTATTGGGGGTATAGCTTACGATGTAGACGAAATATCTGTTGCCTTATTCCCAAAAAAAGTAGGAAAGTCAACTATTCCACCTTCAATGATGGAACTTGACCTTATTTATCGATCACAATTCAATCGACAAAGAGATCCATTCGCAAGGTTTTTCAATGATCCTTTTTTTAGTAGTGTTACAAAAAAAAATCATAAAATTTTATCAACAAAACCTATTGCATTAAACATACATCCTCTACCTAAAGAAGGAAAACCAAATGGCTTTAAAAATCTTGTTGGGCAATTTGACATGATCGCCACAATTGGCAAAGACCATCTTGATGCAGGTGACACAACAACACTAACTGTCACTGTTTCTGGAATAGGGAATGTAACGGATACAACTTTTACAAATCTTAAGCTAGACAACCAATTTAAAATTTATCCAGACCAACCAACTTTCACAAAAACAATTCATGGGAACCAAGTTGGAGGAGAAAAAGTATTTAAATTTGCTTTAATTCCTTTTTCAACAGGCCCACAAACTATTCCATCGATCACACTAAACTATTTCGACCCAGATAAAAAAAAATACAAAAAAATATCAACAAACCCAATTAATATAGAAGTAAAACCTGCAATCGATAATGAGCATCTGAATTTGGTTCAACCAAAAGCCACATCTTCTCGGCAAAGCATTTCAAGCGTATCAGTGTTAGCAAGGGATATACTGCCAATCCACACTCAAACACAAGACTTTGAAAGTATCTTGTTAGTTAAAAACAAACATATTTTTTTTATAATTGGAATTATAGCTCCCGTAGTGATCTATCTCCTTGCCGCTGGATACATTCGTTATAATCATCAAATGAATGACGATATCTCCTATTCAAGGCGGCAAGTAGCTCACAGCAATGCAATGAAAAAACTCAACCTACTATCAACATTAAACCCAGGAACAAAAGATTTTGTAAAAGAATTATCACAAATTATTCGTGAATATATTGGTGATAAATTAAACCTACAAGGAACGGCTTTCACCTCAAAGGAGGTAGAGGAAAAGTTAAATAAAAATACTTTTGCGCATGAAAAAACAACCGCAGTAAAAAAGTTATTAGAAAAATGTGAATCGATGCAGTACGCACCAGTAACAACAAATAGAGACCTCGGTTTAATTGAAGAAACAGCTGACCTTCTAATGCAACTAGAAAAAAACTTATAAAAAATGAAAAAGCTACGTTTAATAGGAACGATAATCACAACTTATCTGATCTTAACCAACCCTGTTGATGCTGAAATAAAAGATGTCTCAGCTAAAATCACACTTGCAAACGAACTCTATCACGAAAAAAATTATCAGGACGCAGCTGATATTTACACAGGACTCATTAACCAAGGAGAAACCAATGGCTATCTCTATTATAATCTTGGAAACGCCCACATAAGAATGGGAAATCTAAGTACATCTATAATTTATTACCTCCGAGCAAAGAAACTTCTACCGAGGAATGCAAACCTTCAAGCTAACCTTAGATATGTAATCAGCCAAACTCAAGACCAGCTGCCCCTTCCAAAAAAGGCATTTATAACCAACATTCTATTTTGGATTGAATCAATAAACCTTATTGAACATTATATAATATTATTTTTATCTAATATTATTTTTTGGTTGATTTGTATAGGTTCGCTTTACTATAGGAAACCTCCATGGCATTCTATGAAAAAAATAGCCCTAACGATTCTTTTACTCGTTTTTTTTTCAACTGTGGTGAAATACCACCTTTTGTCAACTCAAAAAATAGGGGTAATTTTAGATGAAGTAGTAGCAGTTAAGTCGGACCGCAATAATCAAAATATTACTTTATTTGAATTACACGAAGGGGCTATTGTAACAGTCAATGAAGAAGATAAAGACTGGGTAAATATTTCCGTAGACACAGACAAAGTCGGATGGATTGCAAAAAAATCAATCGGGTAATATAAAGTCATAACTTCATTAGGTACATACTACTCGAATCTACATCAAAGAATGTATGTATAAATTTACACACTTTAACCAAAAAATTAACCCATACATGTCGTCAATCAAAGCTATCACTTAATTCTATCAACTAAGTATAAATTAAAAAATAGAAGAACCAAAACTCAACATATTAAGTTTTAGTAAGTCTTGATTTTCTAAAAAACTCTATACAATCTTCTACAACCCATCCCAAGTGGCTCAATAAACTATGGTCGGAATCGAGTTCCTTCAACAAAAACCAAGGGTGACTACTAACGAATTTTCTGGATTCAATAACCGGCACAACAGTATCATGAATTCCATGAACGATTCGTGATGGAATTTGTTTTTTGATGTCGATATGATCCCAAACCTTTGCATCCTTAAAAATTTTTGTAGAAATATATTTTGTTTCGTCATATCGAAAATGAAAAATTGGAACCATAGTTGTCCAACTAGCCTCATTATTGTAATCTAACTCCAAGCATCGCATCCACCGTTCAAAAAAATTAAACCCTGGTGCCATAAGATAACATGCTGCGATTTCATTCCTCTTCTGCGCTACTAAGGTAGCAAGATACCCACCCATACTACTGCCAATCAAACATACTTTCTGATCATTTAATTGGTCTAACAAGTTAAATATAATATTAATCTGGCTAGTAAAAGTCATGCATTCAAAGTTACCTCCTTCAAGATCAGGAATATATAAAGAAACACCCAGTTCTTTAAATTTATTTTTGAAAGCTGTAGCCTTTTGTGATGAAGGACCAGATGCAAGCCCATGTAAATAAATAAACTCGGTCATCGGTTGAGGTTCTTATCACTTATACTATGACGGTGATCTAAAGAAAGAATATTAGGACGCATCTTATGAAGCAAAACAAGTCCTGGAAGAGCAGCAAGAAAAGTAATAAAGAAAAATATAACCCAGCCAACTTCATGAGATAAATATCCCGATGGAGGGCCTACAAAAATTCTCCCTAACGATGCTAACGCTGACAACAATGCAAACTGTGTAGCAGTATATCGTTGATCGCACAGCGCCATAAGAAAAGCTACAAAGGCTGCAGTTCCCATTCCTCCAGATAAATTTTCAAAAGCAACAGCAATCACCATCATAGAATAAACTTTTCCAAAATAAGCTAACACCATAAAAGATAAGTTCGATACTGCTTGTAAAATCCCAAAAATCATAAGAGACCGGTATAACCCCAAACGCGCCAACATTATTCCACCATAAAGTGCACCAACTATAGTTGCAACGAGGCCTAAGCCCTTATTTATCGCTCCTACTTCTCCTATAGAAAACCCAGGGCCTCTAATAAGAAAAGCCGTAGTCAAACTGCCAGCAAATGCATCACCAATTTTATATAAAATAATCAGAGCCAGAAACGCCCATGCAGCCGGACGTTCAAAAAATTCGGTGAGGGGACCAGACACAGCTTCTTTTAATGATTGTGGAGGGGAAACAACCTCCTCTGGTTCCGGTCCGAAAAATGTTGCCAACATACCAACAGTCATAAGGCCAGCCATTAATAAATAGGTTAAACGCCAACCAAGAAACCCAGCTAAAATAAGTGCTAATGCTCCCGATACAAGCATCGCAATTCTGTATCCCGTAACCGAAACAGCCACACCTAGCCCACGTTCCTTTTCTCTAAGAACGTCTGTTCGATAAGCATCAATTACAATATCTTGTGAAGCAGAGGTAAAAGTAAGAAATAATGCAATCAAGGCTACCAACAAAGGAGTTTCATTTGGAGAACTAAGACCCAGTAAAATAATTAAGCCCATTAGGATAAATTGCGAACATAATATCCAACCACGGCGTCTACCTAAAAAAGGAAGTGCATATCGGTCCAACAGTGGGGCCCAAAAAAACTTAAATGCATAAGGAAGACCAACAAGGCTAAAAATCCCTATCGTTTTTAAATCTACTCCTTCTACAGCCATCCAAGCTTGGAGAGTCCCACTAGTCAGTGCTAAAGGCATTCCAGAAGCAAATCCAAGTAATGCTACGGCTGCAATTCTACGATTAGCCAATGATTTTAAGGTGAGGATGTATTTTTCAGATTGAATAATACCCATATACCATTTAGTTATAGGAAGTTATAGCATTTCGCTACTTAATGATTAAAACAATAAAGAGGGATAATTAAAATGGAAAAATGTGAATTTTCATGAATGATTGCAAAAAACATAGAAGTCTCATAAAATTCATAGGAGACCATCTGTATAATAAGGGCTTTTTAGTCTGAAGTCATTGATTTTTTAGTAACATTTATTGCTAAATCATCCGTTAAAAGGGCAATAACCCCTTATATTTTATGAAAAATTCCGAATCATTACAGTTAGTAAAAGAACAACTCAAAATTAAATCAATAGAGTTGCGCAAAATTGAGGAAAATAACTTAACAATTAATAAAAAAATTAAAGTTTTAATTACGGAAAATCAAGATTCAGTAAAAAAATTAAAATCAGCGATCATCAAAAAAGACACTGAAATTCAACAAAGAGATAAAGAGATAAGACATACATCCGATCGCCTTAAAGAAGCTGAAGAGTCAGCCAAAAACCAACCACCAGCGACAGGAATTGACCCGAAGGTAATTGAAAAAGTAAAAGAACTAAAAGCACATACCGAAAATTTAAAAAATAAAATTAAAAGTGAGCAGGATTTTAATAAAAGGTTTACAAAGGAAAAAAGTATTCTTTTAAAAGAATTAAAGAGACTAAAAAAAGAGGAAGGAAAAACTGATGAATTACATAAACGAGTAGAACAATACAAGAGAGAGTTAGCTAAAGCAGAAAGCTCTACTAGTGAAGTAGATGAATCTCTTAAGAAATCAATCGAAGAAAAAGATGCACTGATCAAAAAACTAAAAATTACTATAAAGAAGGATATCGACGCAACTGACATTCCAGAAAAAATTAAGAAGGATGAACGCTTTGAGGGTATGAAACCAGTAGAGATCGTTGTAGTTCTTGATGAAGATATTTTAAAAATGGAAAAGGAGCGTAGAAAAGCCAAAAAACGATTTGAAATGCTTAAAGAAACCAATGAAGAAATTGAAAGCAAACTCAACTTATTAATGGAAGAAAAGAATTCTGCCGCTTCTGGCGCTGAAATAAAAACAGAGGCTAGGTCAGCTTCTACTGAAGAGTTTGGAGGCGGACTAGAAGCATTCCTTTTAACTTATGCTGATATGATCACCCTACTCCTGGTTATATTCGTAATGATGTATACAGCGTCAAATATTGACCAAGAAAAATTTGCCGAAGCAATGTCCTCTTTCCAGGAAAAAGTAGTTAAAATCGAAAGTGTGAATGTGAGACTAACTCAAGATGAAATGAAAATGCTTGAAAAGTTGCGTGAATTAGTAAAAGACAATATAGATCCCAACGCACTTATAGCAGGAGACACCAAAACTATAACTTTTAAAATACCAAGCGCAGATCTATTTGGACCTGGCAGTGCTACTCTTGTAGAAGATGCAGGAAAACTTATCTTAGAAACTATCGAAGAAGAAATGCAAGATGGGGTTAAACAAGTAATTGTAGATGGTCACACGGATAATGTGCCAACAAAAACTGCAAAGTTTCCATCAAACTGGGATTTATCAGCAGCAAGGGCTTCTAGTGTCGCGAGATTTATTATTAAAAAAATGCGATTTAATGCAAAGTTTGTAGTGGTTTCAGGTTACGGAGAACACCGACCAATCAAACCTAATACTTCTGATGACAATAGAGCGGCTAATAGACGAGTAGAAGTTAAAGTTATAAAAGATAAAAATGTAGCTGCTGCTCAAGCAGCAAAAAAGAAGGCTGAGGAATTAAAAGCTGCAAACAAAGCTGCAGGATATTCAGATTAAATGACTAACTTATACCAGGAACAAATAATAAATTTAGGTGTTTATCAAAAATATCTCTAAAAAAAATCATATAATCAAATATATATAGAATACTATATTAAAATAATTAAAGGATCAATGAATCAATTAAAAGAAAAGCAAAATAACGCAGAAACTTTATTTTACAACCGGCAAGCGTTTAAGAGGTTCAATCAATTTAAAATAGACCGGACACTTAATACATTGTCTGAAGTTGACCGTTTGATTTTTACAACGGTGCCACGACTTTTGCACGTTAATCAAAAAGATCTTCCAGGTTATGTTGATGAAAAAAATGTTCCATGCGGAATCATGAATTTCACAATGGATCACGAATCACAAGTGGCATCAGAAAAGCTTTTCCCAAATATCATTATAAGACGGCAAGAAAATCTAACACCTGTAATTCATACTGCGCTTCTTATGGGATCTCTTGGGTCAATTGCACAAAGTAAAAAATCGGATCTAGACTACACCTTACTTGTTGATAAAAACAGCTTCACACAAGAAGGTCTAAAGTTATTTCAAAAAAAACTAAACCTTATTGAAACTTGGACCTGGGATAACTACCACTTGGAAACTCATTTTTTTATAAATGATCACAATGAAGTCCGCAACAACATCTTTGGAGAAAGTGATAGTGAAAGTACTGGGTCTGCCCTGGCAAAGCTACTAAAGGAAGAAATGTACCGTACTATGATAATAGTTACTGGTAAAATTCCTTTTTGGCTAATTGCCCCAGTCGATTGCGACGACAATCGTTATGCTAAATTAATGGAAATGATTCAAAATAATGAAACTCTTCTTAAGAAAGAAGAATACATAGACATGGGAAATGTTGATGATATTTCAAATGGTGAATTTTTTGGTGCCTCTATCTGGGCACTTATTAAATCATTCAAGTCTCCATTCAAAACATTAATGAAAATGGGTATTTTAGAGGACTACATGTTTACCGAAACCAAATCAAACCTACTTTGTCATCAGGTAAAAAAAAGAATTTTTGACGGAACTCCTCACGATAAAATAGACCCCTACCTTTTGATGTTTTCACGTGTTCAAGAGTATTTTTCCAATACAAAAAAAGACCCCGAGGTAGATGCCTTAAGAGCAGCATTTTATCTTAAAGTAGGAACGCAAGTTAACGGGGAAGAACTGGAACAAGGGTCAAGTCACTGGAAAAAGGTTATCTTGATAAAAATGCTCAAGGAGTGGGGTTGGGATGGCTCTAAAGTCGACCATATAAATAAATACTATATTGACTGGCAAATGAACCAAAAAGTTGAGTTAGGCGATCGAATCAACAAGATCCTCATGAGCTCTTATAAAAATATTTCCGAAAAAAATAGTACTCTAGATGCAAGTGAAAGCTTAATCACAGAAAAAGATACCAATCTCCTGGGGCGAAAGCTATTTAGTGCTTATCGAACAGCACCTAATAAAGTAGAGAATATTGGCGCTCTCATTGATGGAAAAACAAACGAGCAGTACCTAACTTTTCTTCATGAAAAACCACAATCTAAAGATGAAAGCGGTAATTGGTATCTCATTCGAGGTAAGGCACCAGCTTATATTGATAAAGTAAATCCAGACTTTATCATCAAAAAAACTACCCTATTACCATCTCTAATAGCCTTTACAGCTAATAATCACCTTTATTCAAAAAAAGTAGAAAAATACGACGATGAAAATACTGAAGTCTTACTTCAAGCAGAAGGAGGTTCAATAAGGAGTAAGGATTTATTTCATTTGTTGGATCAAGTTTCTACATTCATAGCCTCAGTAAATATAGCAGCAATTTCAAATGAGGATCTGCTGGCAGACGCACAAATCAAGCAACTTTATTTGATTGTCGACTTTGGAAATCCTCCACCCATGTTTATTACTGCTGGCGATATAAAAGAATGTAAAAATTCTGAAGAATTAAATGA
>CAZOYP010000053.1:0-19003 GCA_964584125.1 uncultured Nitrospinaceae bacterium
ACGGTATAAAGATCGATGCGGTTAGTGTTTATGAAGTAAGGCGCGCAATCAAAGCTGGCTTTAAACCTGAAGATATTTGTTTTACTAGCGATGTTTTTTCGAACGCAGATGATGTTCAGTTCTGTTTGGGTAATAAAATATTTACCAACTGTGGAACACTTGGAATGTTAGATGAGTATGGTTGCGCTTTTAATAAAGAAGGTCAAGGGAATCCCAAGGTATCCATACGGATCAATCCTGGGGAAGGCGCAGGACATTCTAAGAAGACAAACACAGGAGGGCCCTATAGTAAACATGGTATTTGGTTTGAAAACCTGAGTGAAGCTAGAGACATCGCAAAAAGGCATGGCCTGATCATCTCTGGAGTGCACACCCATATTGGATCTGGTGGTGATATGGATCATTTGAAACGGATTACTGGGAAGCTGGTAGATTTTGCTAAAGAATTTGATGACCTGGAGGTAGTCAACTTTGGAGGTGGTTTACCTTACCAATATGATCCCGACTTACCGCAAGAGGATGTTTCGAGGTATAAATCGATTCTTACTGAGCGGATGGGAGTTCTAGAAGAACACTTTGGTCGAAAAATAATATGCGAAATTGAACCCGGCCGAAGGTTTGTAGCGGGTTGTGGATATCTGATCGGCGAAGTAAGAGCGTTGAACCACACCTTTGAGGAAGATGGCAAAAGGCTTGACTATGTACTGGGCAATATTGGGTTTTGTCACTTGATAAGACCTATGGCCTATGGATCATTTCATCCTATATGGATTGTGGGGGATGACTTGGGTCCTGAGCAGGATATCATTGTAGCTGGCCCCGTTTGCGAATCCGGAGATGTTTTAACGCAAGAAAATGAAGAGCCGGTTCCGAGGAGACTGCCAATGCCAAAGGCGGGTGACCTAATCGTCGTTGGCGGAGCTGGTGCTTATGGTTTTTCTATGTCTTCCAATTACAATACTCAACCTCTTATTGCCGAAGTGGCGGTAGAAGGAGATCAGTGTCGACTAACGCGACGAAGACAGACTCTCGATGATATGTTACGAGAGGAAGCTGACATGTTTTTATGAAGAACAAGGCTTTTTAGGTTGATATAATGCATAAAGTCGCTTGTTGGATTCGGGCAAGTTGATCGTGAAAATAATCATGAGATTAAAACGACTCTAGAATGTTAGCCCATGGTCATGTTCACCATCCTTTCAAAAGTTCCATGTTTTCTTTTAAAAATATTTTATTATAATAATCAAATTACAGGAGCACCGGATATTACCCCGTCAAAAGATAAGCCTGTAACCCATCAATGTAATTACTGCCTTTTTGAATTCCTATACGTTCCTGAAAATAATGCCTCCCTTTCGACAAAGGAGACAAGCTGTACTTAACTTGCCAAGAATCATCATGGAACCTACCAAGTTTTGGATTCAAATACCCTAAAGCCGGTGGCCAGTTTTCCTTTTCGGCGAGATGGAGAACAACTTTCTTCAATGGCTTAAAATTCATGACAGAAATATACAAAAGATAGGCATGATCTTCTGAAATATCTGCCCCTTTAACTATTGGAGAAATCAGATCGATTTGATTTCCAGATTTATTGTTAATGTAAAGGGCTTTCTCACCGACTACTCGAGGTCTTTCAATTTGGTGGACCTCGACTTGCGGTATCTTAAAGTTTCCTAATTTCCCTTCATAATCCGGATCGAAGGTTGGGGGGATCAATTTTTCAATCTTTAAATCAAGCTCATACACGCCAAGGTCACCGAGCGAGTGGATTTTATTAAGCCTACTGGTAGGTAGCTTGAGCATATGATACCTGAACATGGGGACAAACGGGTACCTATCCGGCGGCATATTCTGATGAGCAATAAAAATAATTTTCTTCAACTCTCCGCCACGAGCGAAATAGATCATTCGTTCCAACACTTTTTTCTTCATATATCGAATCAACACACTTGATTCAGGACCACCGGTACTAATGACAATAAGGTTGTCCTCCGGGATATTCTTTTCGATCCAAATAGCCATCCGAGATGCTTCCGATAATGTTGCATTTGGCCCTGCTACCACCAAAGAGCTGTTACTTCTGTCCGAGTAATACTTAGCCATCTTCTTTACTGGAAAAAATATCAATAAAAAAGCAACCCCCGCTCCTATCCCATAAACTAAATTTCCTGTCTGTTTTTTTAGCCAAGAAATTCCTTCGGTCATCCCATAAGCTGAAAGAAAAAGCACAAACGGAAGCCAGTAAATATAAATTCGAGCATACCCTACAGCTCCCGTTATAAGTGTAAGAATCATAGGAATAATAAAAACAGAGGCAAAAACAACTCTTTCTCTTATTCTTTTTAATCTCCAGGCGCCTATAGCAAAAAACAGATACAGCCAAAGCCCCCACGGAGCAACAAGTAGCTCGGCAATCTTCCTGATTCGTGCTCCATCTAGAGATTGCGGTTGGATGTCCCTCCCGTATTTAAGCTGTTCATAAATGACTAAAAAGTAGATAGCAATCAAAGCAAACATGATTAGTTGGGGAATGGCGTGGCAAAATAATCTTTTAATACTGAAACTGCTTTGCCCCGGCTCAAACCATCCAACTATTACCGTAAATACCGTTAATCCACCTAAAAAAAACAAATTGCTTGGAAGAGCCATCGTCATTGCGAATCCTGAAACTATCAAAATGCTACCCCAAACCCAACGCGAAGTATTTAAAAACTGAATAGCTGAATAAATCACTAAGAGGACTAAGAATATTGTTATTCCATAACCTCTACCTTCCATCGAATATTTCAGATGCGGCCAAGATAAGGCCATTAATATTGAGGAAAGTAATGCGGAAGACCAGGGGAACTTCATTGTCATACCAAGTCGATACATTAGAGGAATTGATAAAATACCAAAAAGAAAAGAGGGAAACCGGTAAGCGATTTCAGTTTCACCAAAAATCCAAATAAAAAATTTTGAAATCAAAAGAAAAAGCGTGTGCTGATTCGCATCTTGGTAGCTAAGAATCAAATTTTGCCAAGGCATATCGATGTAGCGATTAAAAGAGATCGCCTCATCCTCAATGAGTGGACTACCAAAGGTAGGTACCCTTAGCGCTATCGCTAAAACGACAAGGCCTGAAATAATCCATAATTCCTTTTTCAATGATGTTTTCGGCATTGGAGTGAGGTCTTTCAAGAGGGAATTTTTCTTTAGAAGTTTTGGGGTAGTTATTAGATCCTAATTCGAACTTATTGCTTCATCAGTGTTATGTCATATTTTTCGAATTTCCGGTTTTGAAGGAAGCGAACTTTACTTATTGTAATCCTTAGAATAGTGGAGTGATTTTTTGAGCCATTTGTATATCAGCCAGAGTTACACCCCCCGATGAATGGGTCCAATACTTGACCGATATACGTTTGTAGTTGATGTGAATGTCTGGATGGTGGTTATTTGACTCTGCCGCCTCAGCTACTTTTGTTACGAAATCAATCCCCTCCATGTAGGTAGAAGCGTGTTTGACCCTTTCAATATAAGGGACACCGCGTTCATTTTCTCCGACTTTCCAATCGGGCACGAGTTCCTTGATTTTTACCTGAAGCTCTTCTTCTGCTAATGTTTTTTTTTCAACCATTGTTTTGCTCCTAAGTTTGCGTTATCAGAAAACACTAACTAGTTTATAAAACTTCTTGTTTTAGTCGATCCAGTTTATGACGCAAAGTGATTTCATTTGTTTTATAAACAAAACTTTCTATCCCATTAATTTTCAAAACAGGGATTCGTTCCTTGAACTTTTCATACAACGCTGGGTCAGACTCAATGTCGGTCATCACCAATTTTAGGGGATAATCTGTGACCACTCTGTTTACAACTTCTTTCATGTCGTCACAGAGGCTGCAGTCATTTTTTGTTAGAATTTCTATAACCATCATAGCAGTCATAGTTAAACTTAATTGGTGGGTTACATTGTGTGGGTCATCGTAGTGAACTTACCCCATATAGTTAGACCTGCAAACAACAAGACGGTGCTCCACAGAATAATCATTGCAATGGGTCTTTTTTTAGGGTCAGTTTCAGGGCTTCGGTCTATGAATGGTACGCTGAAAAGACACAAACCAATCAAAATTGGGGCAAAAATTAAAGATGGAACCCAAAGGTTTTCTAAAGCATAAATCCAAACGAACTGCCATGGTGGTTTAGTGACTTCAAGCCCCATGATGGGTGCATTCCCCAAAGGGGGAGAAACTGTTAATGCTAGTAGACAGATAAGAGTAAAGACTCCGACTCCGGCGCGACGAAGGTATGCCATATGCTGAGTGAAAGGGATCATGCGGCCCGTATCTGTCCCGTCAGGCTTGGCAGAAAGTTTATGATATTTAATGTAAAATACGTGAAGGCCGAGCAAGCCCATCGTAATGATTGGTAGCAAAGATATGTGAGCCATATATATCCGACTTAATAATGGTACCCCCGGAGAAAATTTTTCTGTCAGCGGAACACCTAAAATACCAAATTTTTCCGCAACCCAGAGAAAGTGATCTAATGCTTCATAGCCTTCCTGGTCCCACTTGAGAACTGTTCCTGTAAACATCAAGGTGGTCATGAGTCCTAATAGACCGACACCGATTAACCAGTTAACCTCTCTTGGGTTTTTATAGGATGCGGTGTAAAATACTCTAATCATGTGAAGGATAATTGTGATTGTGAGAATTTCCCCTGCCCAAAAATGAATGCCGCGAAGAAACCAACCAAGATACACTTGGTCCACGAGAAAATGTACGCTGCTGTTAGCTCTTTCTGGAGTTGGATTAAAGAACTGGGCTAGTAGGATCCCACTTACGACAAGGACTCCGAATGATGTTATCGTCATCCCACCTAAAGAGTATTTTATAGAGTTAGAGTGTTCGGGGATTTCGTACTCGAGAGTATCTAGACCCAATCGCTGCTTAAGAATATTTTGAATTTTACTCATAGATGTTCTCGATAACAATTGTGTGAATGGTTGTCTAGTGTTTTTCTCCAATTCGGAAAAGACTTAACCCTAGAAAAGCCAATCCAGAAATAACGGTAATAGTTATAGCGACTGTGTGCCCTTTTACATTTGGAGAAACCCACTCGTGTAACGATTCTTCTACATGCTGGTCATGTTGGTCATGTTGGTCTGCAGAACCTGTTTTCTCTTTAAAGCGTTTCATCGGCTCACTAGTTTCCATGTCACCCATTAACGAAGCATCAACACCTAAGGAATTGATACTTGAAAACGGAGAATCCAGTGGGTTCTCATCTATTGAAGGGAGTTCTGTGTTTTCTTTGCCACCAACAGAATAAATCGAATCATTGAAGGAAGTGGTTTCTTCAATTGGAGTGGGTGTGAGTTTTTCTTCTGCGTGACTACCACCATGTGCAAATATTAATTTTGGGGTTGTTAGTAAAAAAAAAGATAACAGAAGAACGGATTTAGTATTCATTTTATCAGCCTCGCTGAATGAGTTGAGCGAATGCTTCCATAGTTTCGTCAGTAGCCCAGTCCCGGGGGCCGATGGCTTTGTGAACGATAATGCCATTTTTATCGACAACGAAGGTCTCGGGAACCCCTGTTGTTTTATAATCTTGTTTGGCCAACTTGCTGTCTGGATCAAGTAAGACAGGAAAAGTCAAGTTGTATTCCTTTACGAATGGAGCGATGAGCGATAGATCTTTATCGACACTAATCGTTAGCATTTCAAAATCATATTCTCGAAACCGCTGATATAATTTTTCCATAGATGGCATCTCTACTTTGCAGGTAGCACACCAAGTTGCCCAGAAGTTGATAAATAATACCTTGCCCCGGTAATCAGAGAGTCTAATTTTTCCCCCTTGAAGAGATGGTAATTCAAATTCAGGTGCTAGAAAAGCTTCGGCCGGGTATTCTACCTCCCCCGGCTTGAGATCGACCTTGTTTATAAAAACAATATAAAATGAAAGTAGGGCGGTTACCAATAAGGCGTAGGGAATATAGATGCTGGTTGGTTTTTGTTCGACGATCGTATTCATAAATTATTCTTAAAGTCGTTGTGGTTTGTAAGGTCGGTAAAACTTTTTATCGACCAAGACAATTATTTCATCCAGAGTTTTTCCTTGTTTATATAGTTCATAGGAGTAAAGAACTTCATTTATGCAGGTATCGCACTTGGATCCGTGTTCGTTAGTAAAACATGTAAGCAACGTTTTATGTTGATGGTTTTTTTTGCAGTAACAATAACAAAATTGGCTGTCGATAATTTTAGGAATCTCAGCTGCAATACGATATGCCTCTGCCGTTTTCCCAGTATAAAAAGCTGAAGACATTACAGGACGATTTTCAATCAATTTTCCCGTTGCCGGGGCTACTGGAGTCCCATATTCAGTTGGTTTTGTTATTGAATATACGACGATCAGGATAAATGTTATTACGCTGACAAAAATAAAAGGTTTTAGGTTGCGTTTTATTTTTTTATTTTTTCTCTTCACAAGAGTCCCAGGTTAAGCTTTGTATCTTAGCTAGAAGATAGTAATAGGTAATATGTTTATATTTAGATTATATGGAGTGCTACTAATCAATTCAAGGAAGAAGTTGGAAGAGGGTTGCGAGAAATGGTAACACAAAAAAAGTATGTTTTAAGCGGGCGGGAGGTTACACAAAAGTATTGATACTTTAACTAGAGTTCAAATTAACGAATTGCAGAGTACCATTTGCTCAAGGTTTGGGGAGAAAACCCGAGTAAAAATAGGCTGCCAATAGTGATATTTCTTAGTGTTGTGTATAAAATGCCTTCTTCGTTCCACCTACGTGCTGAGGTATGGGTTTTTTCCTTGAGAAGGATAATTTCCCCTTCCTGGCTGAGACGGCGAAAAAAATCGAGATCCTCACAAATTGGGAGTGGAGAGAACCCACCCATTTTTTGAAATATATCATTTCGTACAAAGATAGCTTGATCACCATATACAATGTTGAGGTATTTTGCACGCCAAGTAGCTAGTAAAGAGATAATCTTGAGGGAAGTTTTTTCAGATTCGATTTGAAGGCTGAATGCACCGCCAGCAGTTTCAGTTGGGCGCATTATTTTTTTCATTCTTACGAAACTTTTCCAAGTCAGTTTGCTGTCAGCGTGCATGAATAGAAGAAGATTGCCAGTTGCCTTTTTTGCACCTGCATTCATTTGGCGGGCTCTTCCGGGCTTGCATTTGATAACCTGAGAGGCCATGGTATGAGCGACTGAAACTGTGTTGTCAGTGCTTCCACCATCCGCAACAATAATTTCATGAGGGTTTAGGTTAGAGATAGCATGCAAGCTATCTTCCAATATTAAAGCCTCGTTGAGTGTTGGAATAACTACAGAAATTTTCAATATGCGAAGTTACCGTGGAGCAGGTTACGAGAAAAATAAATTAGTACGGTGAATCACGAGAAATGATATATTTAGCCACAGGCCTGAGTAAATCATAATTGCAAAGTGATTGCAACGCTAGGAAGAACGTCATATATTTAATTGATCTTAAGCCTCTACACTTGGTGGTTTAGATGATATATAATTTACAGTGATTTATTAAATTATAAATTTATTGTCATTAGATTATGTTGGCACATTTTATAGACTCAAAGTCGTTCCAATGCGGATATTTTAAAGATCAAAAATCTTTATTTGAAGAATACTTACTTGAGGATATATCAGAAGTAGAGTTTGAGTATTTATTGGCTCATGGGATGAGGCACTTTGGTGACTATTATTTTCGCCCGCGTTGTCTTGATTGTTACAGATGTATCCCTATTCGAGTTAGGACTGAAGACTTTAAAATGACGAGACGACAGGAAAGAGCTTTGAAGTCTTGTCACAAGGTAAGGGTTGAGATTAGTGCTCCCCGATACACAGAAGAGAAATTTGATTTATATATTGGCCATAAGAAAAAGTTTTGTGCGTTGCAGGATGATGTCGAAGATGAGAAGAATTTTCGTCTCTCATTTTATGTCAACACGTCTTTCGGAGTTGAATTTGAGTATTACATTGATGAAAAGCTTGTCGGCATCGCTTTAGGGGACCATACTTCGAATACATTTTCCGCCATTTATACTTTTTACGATACTGGTTACCCTAAACTAAGCTTGGGCACTTTTAGTATTCTGAAGCAATTAGAGTTTTGCCGACAACGGGGTATTAAGTTTTTTTATCTAGGGTATTACATAGGCGACAATAAATCACTCAAATACAAGGGGGATTTTAGACCTAATGAGGTATATGTTGACCACTCGTGGCGACCCTTTAGAAATGCTAAAGGAGAATATCTTGTCCCTGAAGATAATGTCTTATGGCGAAATACAGATTTTTTGGTTCAAGCCAAAGTTGACCAGTCTGAGGAGAAAACTGAAATACCGAAGTTAAAAGAGAACCTCTTTTTTTGAAAGATGATGCGGTTTGCTTAGATTACATTAAAGAATATAAGGTACAACCATATCACTAGCAGGACATTGAATATTACACCGATGTGAAAAACCACGTTAAACAGTTTTGAATAAGTAAATTTGTACTTCACGGGCGGTCTCCTATTAATCTCACCTTTTTAGTCCATCACTAGGGTTTTTAATCTTGCAGCTAGGTTTGAACTGCGAATTAATTTGCGAGTTGGTTTGTCTATTAGATTTAGGCTCATATACAATCTTTCCAGTTTTAGGAAATAATTCGATTCGGCAATGGCTCTGCCACCGGCATCTCTTATTTCATTTCTCCAAATACTTAAACAACTCAAATGATTTAAGTTTGTTGATTGGGACAATGCAATCGCTCCTTCGTCACCTATTTTATTTGAGCAGAGATAAAGTTTTTCAAGTTTGATTAGTGTCTGAGAGTCGGCAATTGCTTTTACCCCCTGATCTCCTATTCCTGTGCTATCCATATGGAGAGCGGAAAGGGACGGTAAACATGTGGACATCGCTAATGCTTTAGCTCCTTCAGGCCCGATGGGGTTTGAGTCTAGAAATAGGGTTTCTAGCTTTTTTAAGTTCAAAGAAGTAGCAAATGATTGAACTCCACTTGGCCCAATTTGGTTAGCTTCTAGCATGAGATAGCTAATTTTCTTTGCTAACTTTGACTCTGCTAGTACTTTTGCTCCTGCATTACTTATTTTGTTATGGTTTAAAAATAGTTTTTCCAGGCTTGGAAGGCATCGACTTTTAGATAAAAATTCAATTTCTGCATCGCCTAAACCGTTGTTACTCAGATAAAGTTGCTTAACCCCCTTTAATGTATCTCCAGCTTGACATAAAAGACGCATGTGCTCAGGAGTGACATTTTTGTCTTCTAAGTCTAGAAGGTCTCCCTCTGGAGCCAGGTGAGAAAGTATGCATTCCTCCAATTTTGATTTGGCTTTTGTTTTCAAAAAGATTCTTCCTTGGCAGTGAATAGTCAGGTGATAAATACTAATCTATATAATTTTTATCGAAATTACAAACGGTGTTATGTGGATATTTAATCTAATTATTGTGGTGTAAGAGTGGCCTAAATTCGGTATAAAGTATAGATGTTGCAATTATACACTCGTCTACTAAATTCTTTGTAATCAAATTGGCAAAAACGGCATTGAAGCGGAAAAATATTAATTTTCCTGGAGGGTTTCATGATTATCGGAGTTCCTAAAGAGATAAAAAAAGATGAGTATCGTGTTTCCCTGACTCCGGCAGGTGCACATGATCTGGCCACTGATGGACATACAGTCCTCGTAGAGGACGGAGCTGGTGAAGGGAGTGGACTTTCTAATCAGTCATATGAGGAGCAGGGCGCTGAAATTGTCGACCAAAAAAATATTTTTTCCAGGGCAGAAATAATTATAAAGGTTAAAGAACCTTTGCCAGAAGAGTTTGACAGCTTGAGAGAGGGGCAAATTCTTTATACATATCTTCACCTGGCTCCCGCGCCTGAATTAACTCAAGCACTTCTTGATCGTAAGGTGATAGGTATAGCTTACGAGACCGTTCAATTACCGGATGGTTCGCTTCCCTTATTGATTCCGATGAGTGAGGTAGCTGGGAGAATGTCAATACACGAGGGTTCAAAATACCTTGAAAGAGAGAATAAAGGGCGGGGCATTCTTCTTGGTGGTGTACCAGGTGTGGATCCAGGGCATGTAGTAATTATCGGGGGCGGGGTTGTTGGTGCTAACGCTGCTAAAATGGCAATTGGCACAGGAGCCTCTGTGACATTATTAGATGTGAATTTAAACCGGTTGCGTTATTTGGATGATATCTATAGCGGCCGCCTAAAAACGCTAATGTCCAATCGTGTAAATCTTATCGAATCACTTCGCAGTGCTGATTTGGTTATTGGAGCAATACTCATTCCTGGTGCAAGAGCGCCAAAACTCATCACGCGAGAAATGCTTTCATTGATGATGCCTGGTTCGGTGATTGTTGATGTCGGAATTGACCAGGGTGGGGTAATCGAAACCTCTCGCCCCACTACTCATAGCGACCCCATTTATATAGTGGATGATGTTCTACACTATTGTGTAGCTAACATGCCAGGTGCTGTTGCACGTACTTCAACATTTGCATTAACTAACGCAACTTTTCCTTATGCTTTGGAATTAGCTCGTAAGGGATTTAGTAAAGCATTTCAAGATAACTCGGCATTGGCTAAGGGCTTGAATGTGTTTAATGGTTACGTAACGTATCCTGCAGTAGCAGATGCTCTTGATATGGAGTGTGTTTCTTTAAATAAAATTCTCAACTGAGACATTATTAACTTAACTTTGAATAGAACTAATGAAGTCGTCTAATTTTGTTCATCTTCATTTGCACACTTCTTTTAGTTTGCTCGACTCTTCTCTAAGGCATGATGCCTTGTTCAAACGTGCGGCAGAGTTTAAGATGCCTGCTGTTGCTATGACTGATCATGGCAATATGTTTGGTGCTATTGACTTTTATAATGGAGCAAAAAAGTATGGGCTGAAACCTATCATCGGTTGTGAGGTGTATGTGGCTCCCGAAAGCCGCCATGACAAAAAAGACAAGTATGATCTCAGAGATGCGTCTTATCACCTTATTCTTTTAGTTCAAAATGAAAAAGGATACAAAAACCTCCTTAAGTTAGTAACACTTGGGTATATGGAGGGTTTTTATTATAAGCCTCGTATTGACAAAGAGCTGTTAGCTGAATATGCGGAGGGTTTAATTGCCCTGAGTTCATGTGGACGTGGCGAAGTTGCTCATAATGTTAATAAGGAAAATATACCACGTGCTATTAAAATTGCAGGCCAGTACAACGATATCATGGGGGCGAATAATTTTTTTCTCGAACTCCAGAATCATAAAATGGAGTATCAAGAAAAAACCAATAATGAATTAGTTAAGATTGCAAATAAGCTTTCATTGCCACTGGTTGCAACGAATAATTGTCATTACTTGAATCGCGAAGATTTTCATGCTCATGAAATTCTTCTTTGCCTTCAAACAGGAAAAACTATGAGTGACCAATATCGTATGCGTTATCCTTCGGATGAATACTACTTTAAATCTTCTGAGGAAATGGCGGAGCTATTTCAGGATATTCCGCAAGCAATAGAAAACACTCTCAAGATCGCAGAACGATGTGAATTAGAACTAGATTTTAATAAACTCAATTTTCCAGATTATCCAGTACCAGAAAGTTATACTCTTGAGTCGTATTTAGCGGAGCAGACAAATAGAGGACTGGAAGAGCGATTCCAAGAAATGACCAAACTTGGAATAAGCTTTGAACAGTCAGTTTATAGAAAAAGGTTGCAAGAGGAGCTTAGTATTATTGAGCGGATGGGTTATCCTGGATATTTTTTAATTGTATGGGATTTTATAGATTACGCTCGGGAAAATGGTGTTCCGGTAGGTCCTGGTCGCGGTTCCGCTGCAGGAAGTTTAGTAGCTTACTCCCTTCGCATAACAGATATTGACCCACTTCGGTATGGTCTCCTTTTTGAACGATTTTTGAACCCTGAAAGAGTCAGCATGCCTGATATAGACATCGACTTCTGCATGACCAAGCGAGACAATGTCATTAAATATGTTAGTGATAAATATGGAGGCAGTCAGAACGTAGCACAGATAATCACGTTCGGTAGTATGAATGCCAAAGGGGTGTTAAGAGATGTTGGGCGTGTTTTAGATATGTCTTATGGGGAAGTTGACAAAATAGCAAAACTGGTCCCTAACCGCTTAAATATATGTCTCAGGGATGCTTTGAAAGAAGAAGTCCGCTTTGAAAGTATGAAAAGAGATAGTGAAAAAGTAAAAGAACTTCTTGATACTGCTTTAAACTTGGAGGGGCTTCCTCGTCATTGATCTACTCATGCGGCGGGGGTTGTTATTTCTTCCAAGTCTCTGACAAACTATCTCCCCTTATATAAATTCCCAAGTAAAGGTAAGGGGGCGCAGGATGAAGTAGTGACCCAGTATTCGATGGGGAGCGTAGAAAAGCTAGGTTTGTTAAAAATGGATTTTCTAGGTCTTAAAACTCTTACCGTAATAGATAATGCTCTTCACCTTATTAAAGATTCGCTTGGTGTTAATCTGGATATCTCGTCGATTCCAATGGCTGATCCAGAGACCTACAAACTACTTTGTAGTACTCGCACACTAGGTGTTTTTCAATTGGAGAGTTCAGGAATGCGCGATTTGCTCAA
Organism: uncultured Nitrospinaceae bacterium; assembly: GCA_964584125.1. Classification (GTDB taxonomy): domain Bacteria; phylum Nitrospinota; class Nitrospinia; order Nitrospinales; family VA-1; genus Nitromaritima. Next base: position 12,649 of record CAZOYP010000053.1, read on the forward strand.
AAAAATGAAACCAGACTGTTTTGAAGATGTCATTGCTCTCCTTGCTTTATACAGACCCGGCCCGTTAGAGAGTGGAATGGTGGACGATTATATTAAACGAAAACATGGCAAGCTTAAGGAAAGATATGAACTTCCTGAATTAAAAGATGTTCTCAAGGAAACTCATGGGGTTATTCTTTATCAAGAACAGGTTATGAGGATTGCTAGTATTTTAGCTGGGTTTAGTCTTGGAGATGCCGATCTTTTGCGTCGAGCCATGGGAAAAAAGAAGCCCGAAGAAATGGAGGCTCAAAGAGAAAAATTTATTGCTGGAGCTGAAGGAAAAAATATCGATGTAAAAAAAGCAACAAAGGTATTTGACCTTATGGAGAAGTTTGCTGGGTATGGGTTTAACAAGTCTCATAGTACCGCCTATGCACTAGTTTCATATCAAACGGCATTCCTGAAAACACATTATCCGCTCCAGTTTTTTGGTGCCCTCATTACGGCCGATATGGATAATACTGATAAGGTTATTCGATATATCAATGATTGTCGCGATATGAAAATTAAGGTTATCCCGCCAGAGGTGAATGAGAGTATGAAAGATTTTACTATTGCACATGACAATTTAATTTTTGGACTTGGTGCAATAAAAAATGTTGGGTCAAGTGCTATTGACTCAATTATCGAGGCCCGTAAAGAGAAGGGTAACTTTTCATCATTAAGAGAATTGTGTGAGAATGTTGATTTACGCTTGGTCAATAAGAGAGTACTAGAAAGCCTTATTAAAAGTGGTGCTTGCGATTCATTAAACAAAAATCGTGCCGCAATGATTGAGGATCTCCCTTCTTCGATAGAAATGGGGCAGACAAGACAAAGAGATCATCAACTTGGACAGAGCAGTATGTTCGAAGTGTTTGAGGAGGAGAAGGATGAGGGAGGTAATGTAAGCGCAATTGAAGATTGGAGTGACCGTGAGCGTTTAAAGCATGAAAAGGAAACTATAGGGTTTTATATTTCAGGTCATCCACTTGAACAGTTTACTAATGAACTGGCATGGTTTGCGGATTCATCTTCTGCAAGTATTTTGGAAGATAATACTGGTAGTGAAGTGAGTATTGCAGGTATTCCAAGTAAAGTGTTACCCAAGATTACAAGAAAGGGTGACAAGATGGCTATTGTTAATTTGGAGGATTTGCAAGGATCTATAGAGGTTATCTTGTGGCCTGAAATTTATGCTTTAACAGAAAATATTTTGTCTGACGATGAACCCATCTTAGTGCAGGGTTTGGTTGATTCTGATGGAAATCAACCCAAGGTAATAGCGAAAAAAGTTTGCCTACTAAAAGAAGCAAAGGAACATTGGGAAGGGAAGGTTCATATCCGTTTTCGTACTCCGGGATTAGAAAAAGATACATTAGTTTCTATTAAAGAAATTCTTGGAAAATACAAAGGTGGTAATGAAGCATTTTTAGAGTTTTTGTTTCCCAATAACAAAGTAAGAAAATTATCTGTTGGTAACAACCTTAAGATCAAGCCCTGTGATGAAATCATTCGAGAAATCGAGGCGGTTCTTGGTGAAGACTCAATAAGGTTTGAGTAGTCCAGCCATAATTACAAGTCGTTAAAAAAAACTAGGAATTTTTTTCTGCTTTTTGGTAGAAGAGCGTATTTGGTTCAGTGGAGAGTATTTTATTATAAGTTTATTTTAGCTTTATGGTTTTAAATATGAATTTAGTAATTTCTGAAAATAAAGAAAAAATAAAAGTTTTTAAGGACTGTCTGGATAATGGCCTGACTGCGGTCGCAGTTGAACAACCTCATATTCATAGTGTTGAACTAGCTATGTTTGTTCGTTCTGGCTTGAGATTTGAGAACATAGCAAATAATGGGATTTCTCATTTTATTGAACACATGCTATTTAGGGGCAATTCGGTATTTCCAAATTCATATCTACTCAATCGTGAATTTGAGAGTATTGGGAGAGATCTTAGGGCTTCGACTATGAGCGATCATACATACTATGGTTTTAGTCCACACGTTTCTAATTTAGCTCGCGCGATGAAACTGTTTTCTGAGTTTTTTCTGGACCCAACATTTCCAGACATAGAGTTGGAGCGTGGAATTATTCTTGAGGAATGTTTAGAGGACTTAAATGAAAAAGGAGTTGATGTTGATATAAATAATCTTGCTTGTAAGTTATTGTATCCAGACGATGCGCTTGCTCGACCTACGATTGGCACAGAAGAAAGTATTAGAGATATCAGTTTGGAAGGTTTAAAGAGTCACTATTCACAGTTTTATACTCCGGGGAATATGATTTTGGTGGTGGCTGGGTGTGTTGATCATAAAAGTTTTTTTAATTGCGCTAAAGAATATTTTTCTAGACTGATTGGGAATAGCTCTATTCCAGCGAAGCATTTTGATCAATCCTTAAATGAAGCTCAAATAAAACCAGAGCTTTTATTTCAATATGATTCAGATAGCCAAATTCAATTACAGTTATGTTTTAGATCGGTGTCCTATAATAATCCAGATTATTTTATTGCGACTTTAATTTCTCGCTTGTTTGACGATGGAGTAACTTCTAGGTTGCAAAAAACTTTACGAGAAGAGAAAGGCTTAGTTTATTCAGTTGAGTGTCGCGCAACAAGCTTGCCTGATACGGGTACGATTGATTTTGATGTGTCTGTTCGCTCCGCAAAAATTATTGAGGTGACGGAAATTCTTTTGAGTGAAATCAATAAATTCATTTCATCTGGGGTTGGTGAGGATGAATTGGAGTTGGTTAAAAAACGCTATGGCTACGATTTGGACTATGAGTTAGATGATCCATACAGACAGGTCATCCGCCATGGGTTTTGTCACCTTTATTCGACTGAGTATACTGCAGAGGAGGAACGAGAGAAAATTTCCCAAATCACACCATTTGATGTTTTAAGGGTTGCCCGTGAAATTTTTGTTCCTGAAAAACTTAATTTTGTTCTTGTTGGTCCTTACACTTCCAAATTAAAAACTAGACTACAGCAGTTAGTCCAAGGCTTCTGATTCTTTTTAGATTTTTTTCCGCTCAAATTGATCATTATGAAATATTCAAAAGGTTTTATTTTTTATTTTTTCTCTTTCCCAGTGTTGCTTATGGTTATGTTGTTAGGGTTAGGGTGCGGTTCGAATTCAATGGAATATTGTATAGAAACGGGCGAGTGTGAATCAGCGGTGAATGTTGTTAAAGTTTCAGGTGAGATACCAATTGATCCTAATGATCCATTTTGGGCAGATTCCGATCGTCTTCAAGTTGAATCTATTGAACTGGGACCTCAGATGGTAACAAATCCTAGATGGCCCGATCCTTCAACTAAATTAGTTAAAATATCAGGTGTTCAAAACGATTCAGAAGTAGCTCTTTTATTAGAATGGGATGATACTAGTTTGGAGAATAAAATTGAGGTCTCTGCTACTCATACTGACCAAGCCGCCTTAATGTTTCCGTTGCACCCAGGTAAGGAAGTTCCTTCGATTACTATGGGAAGCGAAAATGAAATTGTTAATATTTGGCAATGGAGAGCCATTTGGGAAGCATCTTTACAAGCAAAGCCACGGCGTATTGATAGGAACTCGCGAATTTTAGTTCCTAGTAATATTCGTCGATCGCCAGTTGAGGATTTAACAGCGGCTGGCTATAGTACTCTTACAACTCAGGAAGAGCAAAATGTTTTAGGTCGTGGTACTTGGAAGGATAAAACTTGGCGGGTGGTATTCAAGAGAAACTTAATTAACTCTGATAACGCAGACATCCAATTTAAATATCCAACTGTGATGGCTATAGCCGTCTGGAATGGTGGCAACCGTGAGCGTAATGGTCAAAAGGGAATTTCAAACTGGATACTTCTTCGGCTGTAGATACTGCTAAAGCTAGGTTTGTTCTGAGAGTTTATGTACCGTTTTTTCTAAGGTTTATTTTGAAGTTGTTAAACCTGTCAGTGAGTGAACGTCCAACACTTTCTTTTAATTCTTTTGGCACCCAATTTATTTTTTCTGCAGGCCAGTTCTCGACATCGTTGATGTCTAACCCCTCTTTTTTATAAGGACCCTCTAAAGCCTCTTCCAGTCCATAGACAATCGCGTTGGAATAAATATTTAAGTACTCCTCTTCAACTGCCTCTGGGTCATGCAGTCCTGAAAGAAACTTTTGCATTAAATCTTTCATGATAGGGTCAGCATGTTCATGAAAATCAGGCGTTAGGGCATCATACAAAGTGTAGAAAATAATTAAAACGTCTTGAAGCAGGAACTTGTATTCTTCAGTTAGCTTTTTTACGGGGCGTCTATTCATATTTAACATCTCTTTAATAACTTTTATGTTTCGAATTGTGTCATATATGACGGAATCTACCCATGGCCTGTTATTCCAGACATAAAAAGCCCTAAAAAATTTTAACTTATTATTCTTTTCCCACATTTGGAGCACAGTTGTAGGACGTTTTTTGTTGGTATATGGAATGGGTTCTCCCCAGCGTGGATCAACAAAGTGCAATCCATAGTTTGAAAACGCGTTGGTGATACTTTGGTGATAGAAAACCATTAACCGTTCAAAGTTTTCCTTTTTATCAAGGAGGCTGTTTTGCGGAAGGTTGACAAGGCAGTATAAACGCACAATGTTTGTTCGCGCCTTGCCTTCCTCATTTGCGATTAGATATTGTCCGCCCCATATTCCAGCCGTAATCGCAAGTTCTTCATTTAGCTCTTTAGATAGCTGGATGGAAGTTTTGTATGCAACTGTTTTATATATTTCATTTAGGTAGTAAAGATTGAACTTCCCATCTTCATGGAGGAGACGTTCAGGAAGTTTTGGTATTTCATTCATCGGTAATAGCACCAATTGATGCAGAGGAGACTAGTTTCTCGTATTTTGCTAAAACTCCTTTCTTGTATTTTGGTGCAAGCGGTTTCCATTTTTCTTTTCGAAGTTTAATTTCTTCATCAGAAAGTGCGACATCAAGCAACCGATTTTCGATGTCTATAATTATTGTATCTCCTTGTTCAATCAATCCGATAACTCCACCTACCTGTGCTTCTGGCGCTACGTGCCCTACAACGAGTCCGTGAGTCCCTCCAGAAAACCTGCCGTCGGTGATAAGGCCGACCTTGTTACCGAGCCCTTTGCCGACAAGTGCTGACGTTGGTGCTAGCATTTCCCGCATGCCCGGGCCGCCTTTAGGTCCTTCATAGCGAATAACAACAATGTCGCCTTCAACAATTTGATCGCTGATTATCGAATCCAGGCACTCCTCTTCAGAGTTAAAAACTTTTGCCGGACCTTCAATTCGACGAGTTTTGATTCCAGAAACTTTTGCGACGGAACCTTCCGGGCTTATATTGCCTTTTAGGATAACCAAGTGTCCCTCTGAAGATAGTGGGTTTTCAATAGGAAGAATTATTTTTTGACTGTCATCAGCTTGGTTCGGAACATCTTTGAGATTTTCTGATATGGTTTTTCCTGTAACGGTCATACAATCACCATGTAAAAGCCCCTTGCTTAGTAACATCTTCATTATTTGTGGAATGCCTCCAGCGCGATGAAGGTCGACGGTTACAAATTGCCCCGATGGTTTAAGATCACAAAAGTGAGGAACTCTTTTCCTGATTATTTCAAAATCATCAATTGTTAAATCCAGGTTCATATAACTAGATATTGCCAAAAGGTGTAAAACAGCATTTGTTGAGCCTCCTACCGCCATAACAACTGATATCGCGTTTTCAAAAGCTTCCCTTGTAAGAATATCTTTTGGCGTGATATTTTTTTCTAACATGGGAAAAAGGGCTTGAGCACTTTTTTTGGTGTTTAATTCTTTTTCCTTGTCTTCGTTGGACATTGTAGAGCTGTAAGGAAGGCTCATGCCCATTGCTTCAATTGCGGAAGACATAGTATTTGCTGTATACATTCCGCCGCAAGAACCAAAACCTGGGCACGCATTTTTTTCTATGTCGGTTAATTGATCCCGGTTAATCGAGCCAGCGCTATGTTGCCCAACCGCTTCAAATGAACTGACAACCGTTAGATCTTTTCCATCGAGGTGCCCAGGCTTAATAGTTCCCCCATAAACAAAAATACTTGGGATGTCTAGTCTGGCCATAGCGATGAGTGCGCCTGGCATATTTTTGTCGCATCCGCCCACGCAGATGACCGCATCCATGCTAGCGCCACGACAAACCGATTCAATAGAATCAGCGATAACCTCACGGCTTACCAGTGAACATTTCATTCCTTCCGTCCCCATGGATATCCCGTCACTGATTGTAATTGTGCCAAACATTTGCGGCATACCATTCGATCGTTTGATTTCTGACTTGGCCACATCAGCCAACTTTCCAA
>CAZOYP010000054.1:0-17953 GCA_964584125.1 uncultured Nitrospinaceae bacterium
TTTTATTGGTGGAAAAATGTTGAATAGCTTTTTAATTGCCCAAAAAGCCAAGTTGAAAATGACTTCATTCGATATTTATGATATTCCCAGAACTTTGCTTAGCACAAACAAAGAAAACAATCAAAATTTTTTGAATGAAATTGCCCTTGCAGGTGAAATTATAGATTTTGCAAATGATAAAAAAGTTAATTTAATTTTTCCTCATGACTACAAATGCGTAGATAACTTCAAGGATACTTCTTATTTTATTGAATCAGAACCAGATTTTGAAAAAGTATTACAACTGGATCTCGGCCCAAAAACTATAGAAAACTTCAAAAATACAATCCTATCTAACGGAGTTGAAAATGTTTTTTGGAATGGCCCTTTAGGCGCTTATGATCATCCAACGAACCACGATTACGCTGAAGGGTCTTTAGAGTTGGCTCAACTTCTATTTGAAGAAGCATTAACCAATCAAAATTTTTCCACAGTAATCGGTGGCGGAGACTCGGCAGCAATATTAAATAAAATTGGTGCTAATCAATTTAAAAACCTAATCAAGAGATGTATCGAAAAACAACTGGCAGATCCAATTAATCGCGACCTAATCAATATGGAGTTCCCTATTAATGATAGCTATGTTTTATGGAATTATTTAGCATCAAACTTCTTCGTCTCAACCGGCGGAGGAGCCTCTTTAGAGTTTTTAGAAAAATTCTTAAAAGGTGAAGGGAACAGTGATTTAGCTTCTTACCTACCCGGCACTTCTACATTAATGGAATTAACTGCTGCATGAACGTTGTCAGTGTTAGCTACTTGTAATTCTCTTGTAATCGACACTAAAATACCTTCTAGATAATTTCCTTCATTTTTCAATTGTCTATAACATTTTAGAGATTCTTTAGATAGCTTAATAAGATCATCCCCTTGAAAGTTTTCTTTTCTTTTTGTAAAAATGTCAACAATAGGTTTGATTTCGGGGTGAATTAGTCCAATTTGGCTGATTTTACTATCAAGAACTTCTATCTCTTCAGACAAAGTCTTTATTCTAATAATATGAGTTGATATTTTATCTAAACACATTTCTGTTAGGCTAGCAGTATAACTAATGCCTCTAGATGCAAGTTTATCTAGATCTCTTAGTGCACAAGATTTAACTTCAATCTGCTTAGATAAAGCAGTAATATTGCTACAATCATATTCAATCAATAGCATATCTTTAATATTACATTGTGATGATTTATTAATTTTCGTTGTACCAAGAAATACCATCCAAAGATTTAAATAGGCCTCACGAAAAACATCATTAAGAGTTAAGGGGTTTTTAATTATGGGACGAAGGCGCAAGCGCCAACTCGCATCTATACAAGTTTCATAAATATTTACTTCTTTCAGATTTAAAATTTCAGGAACGGCGCTCCAAGATCCATTTTTGTAGTGGTTTTGAATCATAGACATTACGTGCTTTGGATAAACTTTACAAACACATATAACATTGTCACAAGTCACACCGTAACTACATGGAGCACAAGGAATTCTAGCCTGAAATATGATATGCCCCTTGCTGTAAGGAGCCGTCTCGTATGGGTGAGCATGAGCAAAAAATAATCCAACTATAGTGGTTCCTACTGCAGCAGCAATATGCATAGTTCCTGTATCATTGGTAATAAGATAGGAACATTTAGAAACTAATGCTGTTAATTGATCGATATTAGTTCGACCTGTAAGGTCGATTATTTTATTTTTATATTTAGAAAATAAAATTATTTGTTCTGCTATTTTTCTTTCTGAATCAACTCCTAATAAAATAATTTTTGCATCAAGTTTTTTAATTAATTCATCTGCTAACATAGCAAAGTTTTGAGGTGACCAACGTCTCCCCTCTAAACTTGATCCTGCCTGGATTCCAACAAGAAAATCATTATCAAAATTAATACCATTTTCAAAAGATTTTAATATTAACTTGTTATCATCACTCAATAGTTGGATCGGATTTTCTTCAGGGAAAACACCAGCAGACCTAGTAAAAATTTCAACAAGATTGAAAGGATTAAACTTTCTATTTAAAGGCTCAATCCCAAAATATTGCATCCAGGGATTTATCATAATTCGATCACCATTTCCATTACACCCAAAGCCTCGAATATTTTTAATTTTCAAATAAGAAATCATAAAGGCGCTCAGTTTTGAATGACTTAAATTAATCAACAAATCATAGTTATCGCATTTGAAGATGCTTAAAAACTTTTCTAAGTATTGATATACATCAATCCACAAAATTTTATTTTTACCTTGTTTTTTCTCAAACTGCTTTATGTCAAAAACAACTCGTTTGTCAATAAATGGGATTTTTTTTGAAAACTCATCAAATAAACTACTAACCACAAGAGTTATAGATGCATTAGGATACTCCTTTCTTAGACCCGCAATAGCAGGGGTAGATTGAACTAAATCACCCATACGCGTCATATTAAGAATTAAAATATTTTCAACCATTTTAAACCTCGGATTTAACCACTTGATCAGTCATAAGAACAAGTAATTCTTGTTCGCTTAAGTCCCCTTTGCCTTCAGCAATACGGTCAACCATTGTTTTAATAGAAAATTCTTTTAATCCCCGAAATTGATCAAGGTATATACCTAACTTGCTTGACTCTCCAACTTTATCTATATAATAACTAACAGAATCCCTATAGGGAGAAGCGATACGATCCTTCAAATTATTTAGATTGTCCATAAATATATGGACTAACATTTCATGCATGCGGTGCTGAATAGTATGCTCACTTAAAACTCTTGTTTTTCCTTTTAAAGCAATAGACCTTACTTCATTCTCATTTTTTAAATAATAATCAACCTTTTCACAAAGGTTATCGATTGAATTAAATGTTATTACTTCAACACCTGGTTCCATCAATTCTACTAATTCAGAACGCTCATCAACCAATTGAAACCCTCCGCATGCGGCAATCTCAAAGGTTCTAGGGTTAACAAAGTCACCCGCAGGATTCACACCTTCATGAAATTTAGATGAGTGAAGATTTAAATTAATTTTCCCGGCATTATAAATTTTAACAATATCAATTGGATTAATACGTTCATTTTTATTTTGGACAAGCCTTCCGACTTGGGAATCCAATGACCACTCTGTACCCCAGATTTTAAAATTATGATTTAGTAGACGAGTAAAAGACTGAACCCGGTTATAATAACCTGCACCCATAAAGGATAAATCAGCAGAATATTGATTAAGATCATCTAATGACAAGTTGATTTCTTTATGTACAGAGGGGAGACATCCTTGTGGCAGATAGTATGGATTCTTTGCCCCTATTGAGAGCAACTCTTCAGTAAATCTTCCACGCTGCAAAGTAAAGAAATAATCGTAGAATGGCGCAACATCCTTCCAATATTTAATAGTCCTAAAATCTTCTACAAACCAAAAAGCAATTGGAATGTTAAGTTTTTTTAAATTACTAATCGACTCAGGAGTAAGAGGAGCCTGCGCTATAGATATTATTAAATCAGGTTTAAAGTCTGCAGCTTTTGCAGCTATGAATTGCCCCATGAACTGAGCATATTGACCGACTAAAACGTTTTCATTTGTTTTATTCCGAGTAATTTTTTTTATCGAAAAAAATCCCTCTGCAAAACTTTCACAATCAACCGACTCTGCGTAGTGCCCCATAGAGTTTAAGGCTTTTTTGCAATAATTTGCAGTAGGAAGCGAACCACCATAATAAGGGTTTACTACAAGTATCCTTAAATTATTACTACTCAAATAATTAGAAACTTCTATTGCCTTATCAAGTTTGCAGAAATATTCATCAGAAAACCGCTTAGAAGGTTGATGTTCAAATTTTTTCCAATTAGCAGTTTGATTAGAAGCAATAATTTTTGGAGGTGGAGTAGATATTATAAATTTTATATTAGGAACAAATGCTTCAAGGTCAACATTTTCCATGAATGCCTGAAATATTGCCATAACAGGCTCTATAACGAGAATCTCTCGGAAGTCATATCTTTTTAATAGTTCCAATACATGATATCCAAACCCAAGGCCATAAATCACGGGCTTTTGATTATTTTCCAAGCAATATCCTGACAACCCACCTTCTGCTTCTTTACTTGGATTATAATTACTGTGAAGAGAAACAGAACCAATTTGAGGTATAGGGTTCCCATCTTTTGATATTAAAGTTCTTACAATATTTTGCTTTGGCTCGCGTTCAACTCTATAAGCTAATGCAGGCTGGTGAGATCTAAGCAGATCTAAGTTTTTATTAAATAAATGCATGTTTTTATTTATTATTCAGCAAACTTTTTCTCTCTTTATATCTATTTTCTTAAGCATAATATTTGCATCATTATGGTTAGGGTTAAATTCTAAAAGAAGGGATAGAGTATTATGAGCCTCTTCAAAGCAATTTGATCTATATTGTATTCCTGCCAAACCAAATAAAATATCAACATTACCAGGATAAGATTCAAGGTAACGCTTCATGGCAATTTCAACCTGATTAAAATCACTTCTCTGATATGACAGATCAAGCAAACTATGCATGGCAATTTTATTTGTAATATTTAATTTTAATGCCTTAGTAAAAGCATCCATGGCCTTGGGAATATTATTATTATTCGAATAGGCAATTCCAAGTCCGCTAAAAGCCTTATCACTATCTGGATAATTTTGTGTTATATCTAAAAAACGTTTAATTGCCTCATCCGTTTTATTTAATTGAACTTCCAACAAAGCAAGCCCCACAGAGGCGACATATCCTTGCGGCTCAACTTTAAGACTTTTCTTATAATAATCTTCGGCACTAGTTGTATTTTGTAACTGCATATAGCAATTGCCTATTCTTGCTAAAGTTTCTGCATAATCATTATGATCAATGCCTACAGTGGAAAAAGCTTTAATTGCATCACTATATGACCCATTACTCTCTAATAATTTACCTTCTGATAGAGCATCCTGCATGAAATCCTCCTTGATAAAGTTCTGTTTTTTTTTATCGCAAGTGTCATTTTTTAATTTAGCTGTGATTTTATATTGATACACAAAAAACCTTTTTAATTCGTCAATTGATAGATCTTTAATACTTAAACGCCCGATATTTATCGTAGTTGTTTGTTTTTTTGCATCTTTGTATTGGGGGTCAAGTGTTTCCTCAACACTTGAGATTCTATAACCAGCTTCATCAAATAATTTTTCAATTTCAGGAAAAGTAAAGAATCTTAAATGAGTGCGATCTAAAATACCTTCATCTTGGTAAGTCCAATTTCCTTCAACGAGTTGGCTGATTACTCCCAGGTACTGAACATTAGGGATACTAGCTATAACTGTTCCTTCAAATCGTAGAAATTTTTTTGTTTTTTTTAATACCTCAAGGGGATTAACTAAATGCTCTAAAATATCCGCAAAAATAATACAATCGAACCGTTTTTCTGAAAATGGTAGCTGAATAGTTTCAATGTTACCCTCGAAAACATCATCAAGGTGGTTTTTCGCCTCGACTGCAGCCATATGATCCAATTCAACACCAGCAACATAAATATCTGGATTTTTCTTTATCTCTTTTCCTGTCATACCAGCTGCACATCCTATTTCAAGAATATCAATAGCTTCGTCTGGAACTAATGAAACAATATCATTACGTTTATTTTTAAAATATTGAGGCATTGACGTATTTTCTAAAAAGGAGGGCTGTTCACTTTTTTTTATTTGTTCCTTGGTAGGCGGTCGTTCTAGAAATTCTATAATTGTTGCTTCTATGCTCTTTATCCAAAGTTGTAAAAATTTAATTTGCGAAAATTTATCTTTAACTGTTTCCCTTGCTTTTTGGCCTAAAGAATATGCCAATTTTTGATCTTCGAGTAACTTCACCGCACAAGACCTGAGATTTTGAATATCATCAGATATATATCCATTTATTCCATTTTTTATGGGAGAGGTTTTATTTGCAATTGAAAGAACTGGCATGCCAACTGCCATAGCTTCCAATAAAGATAAGTTATAACCATCTTCATATGGATTCAATGTTGTATGTAGATAAACTCTAAAGGATCGGTAATGATCTAATAAGTCATCAAATCCCGATGATAATCGAGATTCAGTTATGGTTGGATTCAATCCAAGTGTTTGTGACGGAAGATCTAACAAAATAGATTCACTTTTAGTGAATCCCATCATAATATCGCGTTCTTTAATCATATTGCCAACACGCAAAATAGAAGGATTATCTCCACTATATCCTCCATAATCATTTACATCTATTCCCGGTAATATGACATCACCATCTAATCCCCAGTCACAACGTTTATTTTCAGAAATAAAGACTTTTTTTACATCCTTTAGCAGTGGGTTAATTTTAATAAGATAATCCTCCCGGTTGACCTTATTACTCCCTAGTTTAATTTCAGTGGTTAATTTGTTGTGAAAAACAATGATTTTAGGGAGAGAATATCCATATACATTCACAAGATCTTTGATATTATGCGCAATTAAAAGATCAATCGCCCCTTCGTCTAATTGAGTTTTAGCTTCTTTTTCAGATACCAAGATGACATTGTCAGGAACGGGGCGCATATTTTTGTCCCAACGTCGATATTTCCCATCTGAAAGCTTTGGCTCAACAATTAAAAAGGTGTGTCCAATTTTTGAAAGTAAACATAAATATGGTTCATGCCAATTATAGCTAAGGATTTTTAAGTGCATAGGGAGGTATTCCTAGTGAGTATTTATTTCTATACACTTAACGGTTTTTTTTGGTCTGCACTTAACGTCAATCAATCATCCCTACATTTGAAAATATTGTGAGGAGGCTATGAGAATTAATCATCAAATATAGATGTGTACCTATTAAATTTATAGAATCTAATTAAACAAACAAAGCATAACTATAAATTAAAATTAATAATTAAAAACATATATTTATATTATAATAATTAATCTTTATTCTAGGTATAAATAACTATAATAACATGGGAAGATTTATGTATTTATCGAAAATGGAAGATGTATCAGGTTTCACTGCGTAACTTCTGGGAGGCGATAATAACTAGCAAGGTGTGAGGTTCATGGGCATAGCAATTCACTGTGGAATTCTTCCTACAGCAAAGTTTGTCTGTATGAAAGCATATGATACTTAATAGTACAAACCTCCCCTTGAAGAGACCATGAAGTAGGATGTCTGGCTTGCCCATCACTGGAAGGAGCTCTGTTAATAACAGATCATGGTGGCCCGTATGAATGATTACACCACAGCTTTATGCCTGGAAAGACTCGAAGTGGATTGGTATTGAATTTCGTGATTATGATGAATTAGAAGATCGGGAGAAACGAGACTACTCAAATACAGCTGAATCTTGGCTAAATGATCGTCATTCTTAATCCTCTTCCTCTTCGTCTTCTTTCAAAGCTAAACATGTATCATAAAGCAATTGCAACACACCAACCATCCTCACAAAATCAGTGTCTTCTGCATTTTTAATCCAATCACTATAACCATTTTGTTCTAAGTTCAAAATACCCGTTTTATTACCGTAATTAACTATTTCGGGACCTTTACACCATTGTCCTTCGCTAGCTAATTGATTCAATATTTCTATATACTCATCACCAGCTTCAATTAATTTACGAGAAATAGCATTAACAGGAAGTTGGGTAACAAGAGGTTCTAATATTGGGTGCATTTTTTTATAAAACACGAAAAGTTTTTAATTTTATAAAAGACTCTGACTCCATAATATTTTTAACACCTTCATCCCCTAAATAGTTTTCAATCATAAGAAGAGTTTCTACGTTAACTAATGTTTTTGTCTCAGCTAAAGCCTTGGCAGAATCTGGATGAAGATAATTACGCCCAAGGTTTAAGTGCTTTATTTTTTTTAGTACTTTAGATTTTGCAAGAACTTTAACTCCCTTAACTGTAATGCCAGTTCGATAAAAATTTAATTTTCTAATATTTCCAAAACTCGGATTCAAGGCAAGAGTCATTAAAGTATCGTCTCCGACCTGATTTTCTTGAAAGTTTAAAACTTGCAATTTTTGAAAATGCACACATTTAACTATAGCCATAGCTCCGGCAGTATCGATATTGTTAAAGTGAATATCTAAAACTGAAAGTCCTTTCAAAAAAGAAGCTCCCGCCAACGCAAAGGCACCTTTATTTGCAATATTATTATCATTCAAGTAGAGGCGTTTAAGGTTTTTAAACTTATCACATTGGAAAAGCTGAACTGCTCCTCTCCAAGTAATACTGTTGTTTGACAAATCTAAATCTTCAATATTAACAAGCTTTGAAGATTGTATTAATGCCTCTACTCCCTCATCACCAATAAACTTTCCTTTAAGTTCAATGGTATCCCCTCCTTCCGATAGTGATTCTTCAATAAGCCTATCTATATAATCAATTTTTAGTTGGGAGACCATCGAGAATATTGCCTTTGATATTAATTGCACATCTAAAACCGACGTCACTAAAATATCGAGATGAAGGATGGCTCCAGTCCCTATAGCCAGTTGCCATCGCTATAATACTATCGGAATAGGCTCCTCCACGGCGAACCTTCATAATACCGCTCTTTGGACCCATTGGATCTTTTAACATATCTGATACTTGATAACCGGGAGCCATCCAGTCACTAACCCACTCCCAAACATTCCCTCCCATATCATAGAGCCCATTTATATTCGGTGGATAACTACCGACTGGAGCAGATTTATCTCTCATCTCTAATCCCCCTCTTCCTTGCTTTTGGTTGGGATCAAAATCTTTACCCCATGGAAATTCGCAACCATTACCTTTTCCTGCTGCTTTTTCCCACTGAGCTTCCGTGGGAAGTGTTTTGCCTATAAGATAACAGTAATCCAACGCCTCATACCAACTCACATTGGTAACCGGACATTCATCGCATTTTGATAGCCGACTGCGGCGTAATTTATGATCAGGGATAGCTTCCTCAAACCTTCTATTTGTAACTTCAAAGCGGTCTATCATAAATTCATTAAGATAAACCATATGTTCAGGAGCTCCATGTAAAGGACCAAACTGATTGCAGCCCATTCGAAACTTACCTGATGAGATCGAAACCATATTGTCAGTGATATTTCTATTTCCTATATTTTTAGAAAAAGCAATATCGAAGAATAAAATATGGCCAATCAAAAAAGAAAATTGAATATAAATTCGCACAAAAAAATACAATCAAAAGATTATTTCGTCATCATTAAACGTTGAAGTATTGATAGCGTTGCCCTAGAACGATTTAATGTATAAAAATGGATACCAGGAACTCCTGCTATTAACAACTCCTCACATTGATTAGTCGCATGATCAACCCCTATTTGATAAACAGATTCAGGATCACCCTGAGCTGCCTCAAGGCGAACCATCAAGTCAGTCGGGATAGTAGCTCCACACATTTTTGTAAATCTTTTTATTTGCTTTAAATTAAGTATAGGCATAATTCCAGGAATCACAGGAACATCAACTCCAATTTTTCTCAAATTAGCAACAAAGTCTATGTAGTATTTATTATCAAAGAATAGCTGCGTAACTATAAAGCTGGCACCTGCAAGAACCTTTTTTTGTAGATAAAATAAATCTTCTTCAAGATTATTTGATTCTGGATGCCCCTCGGGATAACCAGCCACACCAACACAAAAAGAAAAATTTTCTCTTACAAACTGGACTAACTCGGCTGCATAACCAAACCCATTATCGGGTTTTGTAAAATTTTCTTCTCCCGCTGGGGGATCTCCCCGAAGCGCTAAAACGTTATCTACATTTTGTTTTTTAATATCTTTCAGAGCTCTTAAAATTTCATTAGAACTATGTCCCACGCACGTCAAGTGTGCCATACTTTCGAGACCAATTTGCTTTTTTATACGACCAACCAAGTCGATAGTTTTTGAACGTGTGCTTCCACCAGCACCATAAGTAACTGACACAAATGCTGGATTCCAGGATTTTAAATTATTTATTGTTTCAAATAACTGATCAAAGCCGATGTTGTCTTTTGGCGGAAAAAATTCAAAAGAAAAAGCGGGGTTGTCTTGTTTTATTATATCAATAATTTTCATAAGCCATTAATATCGCAAAATAATTTAATATTTAGAAATTAATAGCCTCAAAATATGGTTAATACTAGGTACCAGCATATTAGGTTGGATTAAATCAATCATAAATGTGGAACTTTTTTAAATAAGACACAAAGCTTACAACATTTACTAGTTCGATAGGTTCTTCTTCTATCAGTTTAACTGCTTTTTCATCAAAGTAACCTGTAGTAATAAATATGCCTCTTGAAGCACCTTCGCCTTTGACGGTATCTATAAAACCTTTAACCTTTATAGAATCGACTGTTTTATTGGGTGGATCTATTATACATAAAGCCAAGTATATTCCACCAACAACTGGCGTTTCATCAATCATTGCTATTTCCAGTTCGCTATTATTGGCCCAGACAGAATGCTTATGTTCAAGATTAAACTTGGTAAGAAACTCAACACACTTTTCTTCAAAAGCATCTTGGTTTGTTAGGAAATTGGGTATATCAGACGAGTCTTCAAAATTTAACTGATCTTGCGGTGCAGGAGGGGCTGTATTTTTCAACAGAACTATTAAAACAATACCTACTAAAAAAGCAACCCCGGATATTAGGAAAAGTCCCACTATTTAATCATTTCGTCCCATATTTTTTCTTTTTCGCCATTCTTAATATGACGATCGTTCGCAACCATCTGGCGAATGGCAATCCAGAATACAAAGCCAACAATCGGAAGCATGGCTCCAATGGGCATATTATCAGGTTTTAATGCAATAAGAAGAAAGTTTTCTAAAGGTGATAGTTCCATATTCTATATCTTCAATTAAAATGTTTATCGCCAATATTACTCTTTATCCTCTTGTTAAAGCAATAAAAATCAATTAAAAAAAATTGCTTCTTCATCTATTCGTCCTCGTCCTCGTCCTCGTCTTCGTCTTCGTCTTCTCCATCACCTTCCTCACCATCTTCTTCTTCCCCCAGAGCAAGGGAATCATCGTATTCTGCGGTATTATAGGATATTAGATAGTTCTTAATAGAGTCGACTTGGGCGTCAATTGAACCGATGCTTTTGAGTTCCTTATATTTATTTTTTACAACTAGCTCTTCACCCTTTTTCTCCCAATGAGAGGGCATCTTAGTCCAAGGGATCATTTCTCTAGTATGCTTCAACCATTTTGGAATCCAATCTTGCCGCAATCGATCTCCGGCTATACTAAACTCTATGCCCTTTTCTCCCTCATCATGGCAGTTACCGCACTCCATATAGTTAACCGCCTTAACTCCTGTTTCAATTTGATCCTTAGCCTTAACAGTGTTAACACCAGCTTCATATTTGTTCTTCGAAGGTGACATAGCTTCAAAATAAGCAGTCAAGTCTCGAACCTCTTTATCTGTAAAAGAAAAAGTTGGCATACGGACTTTCACCCATTTTCTAACAGGAGTTGGATTCTTTAGAAAAGAAAATAGCCAAGACCCTTTAATTCTTTCCCCTACATGATAGCTTCCCAATTCCAGTGGCGGGGGATATAATGCTTTTGCTTTAATATATTTTTGTATAACTCCACCCTCTCCTTCAACGTGATGGCAGCCTTTACAATTATATTTTGTGATAAGACGGCGGCCTGTCTCAAGAATCTGTTCTTTTTCAGTAAGCTTTTTCCTGTATCCCTCTGGAATCGTTGTACCGTTAAATCCTTTTAACATAACAACCAAAGCATCGATCTCATCTGGTGCTAAACCAAAATTTGGCATCTTGTCTAGCACGCGTTCAGTGCGAAAAGAATCGGGCTTTTTCAATTTAGTGCGCACCCAAGCTTCCCAAGTATGCGGTATATGGGAGTCACCATACTCTAACTCACTGGTCATTTTACGACCAAAAGCTGATAGTTCCGGTCCTATCCTCCCTTCCTTCTCCATTCCGTTAATGTCATGACAGGCATAACAACCCCGGGACCTAACAACTTTCTTACCATGATCTATTAGAGCTTGATTACTGATAGCTTTATTAATACCAGGGATCAAATTTTTTTCACCATGCAGCATGAGATATGAAGCTATATCATTAGCCTGATCTTTAGAAAGTCTGAGATTGGGCATCAGGCTTTTATGGTTGTAGCTTTTTGGATTACTCAGCCACGTTGTTACCCAATCAGCGTTCACTTTACTGGCAATTCTACTAAGATCTGGGCCAAATACCTCGCCATTACCATCAATCTCATGACAAGCAAGGCAACCAACAGTATTAAAAAGTTTTTTTCCTTTCTCTGGATCACCAAATACAAACTTTTCAGCGAGAGTGTAATCTTTATCAGAGGATGCCATTAGATAAGCCGTAACACCAAAGGCATCTTTATCATCAAATCCAAAGTTCGGCATTCTTGTTTTTGGCAAATATTCTTTTGGGTTTTTAACCCAGCGATAAAGCCAACTAGGATCAACTTTAGATGAGATGCGGTTTAATCGTGGCCCGACCTTTGCTTCCTCACTATAACCATCTGCCAAATGACATCCATGGCAGCCAAGTTTAAGGAAAAGCTGTTTTCCCTTTGATAAAATAGGAGCGCCTTCAAGGTTTATAACTTCAGCGTGGCAATTACGACAAGTTGCTTGCTGAAAAATACCAAGGTTCATTGGCTCATTAATCTCAGCTGTCTGGTCCATTTCATGGTGAGATCCATGGGCATCTTCCGCCGGTGCCGTTGCTGTACCCTGACCAAGGTGACACCATGTACAACCCGTTTCCAGGGGAGGATGTTTATTAATTAGAATATCTAAATTCGGGTGAGTCTTGAGGGGTTGTTCATGTTGCTCATAATATTTATCTTTATAAGAAATATGACATGTTTGGCATCGGTCAACCTTGTAAATTATTTCGGAAAAATTATTCTTACCAAATCCTGGAATAACTGTCTGCTCAACTGCAGAAGGTCGATAGATAAAGGGAAATGGTTTGAAATAATCCATTGTACGCTGCGCAGCATCTCTTTCACGAGTAAGATTTTTAAATTCTTTTTCTAATTTTTCTCGCTCCGCCTTCTCCGCTAAAAGTTTGTCTTCGGCTATACCAAGCAGTCTTTCTTTCTCTTCGATTTGAGGAACCCAACTATCAACAATTTTTTCAATACTTTTGACTTTGTCTAATTGAACATCATAATTTTCACCCTCGTGCATTGCTTTCTTGTAATAGTAATAAGCCTCATCAAGGTTACTTCCAGCAAACTTTTTTCCTTCTACAACTTCTGCAAGTTTTATTTCTGCTTCTAAAACCTCATCAAGCAAGTCTTGAAATTTATCTGAATCTTCTAGGTTGTTTTCTACTTGACTTAAGTTATTAGTTATTTCTTGTTCTTTAGAACTAATTTCTTTGTCAATATTTTTCCATTTTTCTTCAGCTCTTGCATACTGAGTCTCGAAGTATTCACCTTGATACTGTTTAAATCCTCGTCGAGTGTATTCGTCGTCCCAAAAAGACCATAGAGTCACAAACAAAAGGGCTCCAGATGTCACGAAGAAAAGAAAACTAAACGAAGTTTCCTCGTCAACAAACGGTTTACTTTCTTCGCTTGATTCGTCTTTTGGTTTTATTTCTTCAGAGTCACTCAATCTTAAACCTCAATTGAAGTCAGGAAAAATAACTTAAATACCAATTTAAAAATTTATCCAAGGTGTAACTAATATATACTTAATATTAAATCCAATTCTCAAAACGATCTTGATCACAATACCCACCATGATGAGATACAGCTGAATCTTAATAAACATACGTAAAAAACCAACCGTTTTGATGGCTTTTCGTTCCATGAAAAAATAAACCGCGGTGCCAATAGCAAAATAGGCACTAAGAATCGCCCCACCAACCAACATGGCCATATTATAGGTTCGCACTCCAAGCGCATAGGGTAAGTCCACATTTACCAGAGCAACTACTTTGTGTGGATCCCAGTATTGCCAAGGCATAAACAAATTCCAACCGGGTCCCCGCAAAAAAACACCCATGATAATAAGTGCGATCCATAGAACCAAAAACCCAAAACTGTATACCCAGATAGCAACTTTTCTTTCGTGGTATGTGTAATATCCGTTTCCTTTTGGATTTACATCAAGGTATGGGATTAACATGAGTCCAACAATGATAAGAACGGGCGCTATAACTCCAGCGAACCAGGGATCAAAATAAACGAGAATATCTTGGAGTCCAAGAAAGTACCAAGGGGCTTTAGAAGGGTTTGGAGTCTTCGTAGGATTAGCTGCTTCTTCCAACGGCGCATCGATGACAATTGACCAGACTGTAAGACCGATTATTACAAAAAGCGCACAGAGAAACTCAAGCCGTACGAGATAAGGCCACACATGAACCTTTTCTTCTAATCCCTCAACTTTGGGTTTTGGATTATCCGCTGCCATAGAAAAATCTCTCTATTTATAAATTAACAGGTATTTAGTTTACTATTAAATATTAAAGAGGGCCTGATATACCGCCGTCTTTCCTAATACGCCAGAAATGTACAATCATCAAAGCACCAGCGACCAAGGGAATAAAAATACAGTGCAACACATAAAAACGAAGGAGCGCGGGTGGACCCACTAGACTACCGCCAAGAAGCATGGAACGAGCATCGTATCTGGGGCTAACACCAAAAACATATTCTTGAAAGGGTCCTTCATGGCCGAGAAATGGTGTTGCGCGAGCCATATTTGTTCCAACGGTAACAGCCCACATAGCAAGCTGGTCCCATGGCAAAAGGTAACCGGTGAAACTAAGTAGTAAGGTAAATGTAACTAGAAATACACCAATCACCCAATTGAATTCGCGAGGTGGTTTATAGGAGCCAGTCAAAAAAACCCTAAACATGTGAAGCCATACAGTTATAACCATGGCATGAGCAGCCCATCGGTGCATATTGCGCATCAACATCCCGAAAGGTACATCATATTGAAGATATTTCATGTCAAAATATGCATACTCTCCAACTGGTCGGTAATAAAACATGAGAATTACACCCGTAACAACAGTGGAAAGGAATAAAAGAAACGTGATTCCTCCCATGCACCAGGTGAACTTTATTCTAAGGGCATGTCGATGAATTTTAACTGGATGAAGATGGAGCCACACATTACTTACAATTTGCAACACCCGATTTCTTGGTGTATCAGCATATCCGTGTCGAAAGCTAGAGGTCCATAGCTGTGAATTTAAAACCTCTTTTTTAACCTCTTCATATAATTCCCCACTTTTTAGCTTTTCAACTAGAGTCGCTAAAGTAGGAATTTCCGGTTTCTTTGTTGCCAAAATAAAAATCCTCCAAAAATAAAAAAGAACAACGGCAAAGAAAACTTATAAAAATAAATGACCCAAAGTTAAGATCAAATAAGCAACTTTGATCCTGGTTTTCCCCATTCGCCCTTTTCATAAAGAAATTTTTTACTTTTATCAATCTCAATGATCCCATCTGGATCAAGTGTTATTTTAAGGTGCTCAAGTGGCCTCGGAGCTGGTCCCTCAAAGTTCGTACCATCTTTGGTAAATCCACTTCCGTGGCAAGGGCATTTATATTTTTTCTCCGTGTTCAACCAGCGTGGAGTACAACCTAAATGAGTACAAAGACCAAATACGACGTAGATCCCCTCCAAGTCTCTTACAATCCATACTCGTTGAGATTTAATAAACTTAGTACTAACTTCCCCTACAGTGTAATCACTCGGCTTGCCTGCTTTGAAAATAGGGGACGGTTCAAATAAAACACGAGGAAAAAGAAGCCGTGTAAAAAATAAACTGGAAAGACCTAGAGTGGCCATAAAACCAGCCCAACCAGCGATAGAGAAAAAATCCCTGCGCGACCATATAGTATCCTTAGACTCATCTTTTTTAGGTGATTTTTTACTGGTAGAAGCTACCGATTTTTTACTTTCATTGGTAATGGTCTCAGCCATAAAAATCTCCAGTAATTCAAACCTATAGTAAAAAAAAATTAATTACTATTATGGGTCTAGCAATATATATTTGGCATCAAGAAAATTGGATTTTTATCATAAAAGGAAAAACCAGTCAAGACAAGTTATTCCCACTATCTGCCTGCTTTTATATTGGTTTTTATGGCGTTACTGCAAAGCCTTGCAGCTTCTCTTATTCCCTCGATTTCACTAGATTTATCACCAGCCAAAGATGACAAAGCGCCAACTTTCATCGCTTTTTTTATAGCCAATACCAGTAAAGAAATCAATTGTGAAGCGTTTGGAGAAATGATTTGGCCTCCTATTACCAAACCACTTCTGGCATCAGCTACAATTTTAAAAAACCCAGTGTTTGGATGACCTAAGCACGAAAAATCCAAATCTTTAGATTCTATCCTACCTTCAACACCTCGAAATCCTTTAAAATGAGCTTGTTCAGAGAAGCAGCCTACTGTAGCTATTTCTAATTCCGCAGACACAATAAATGGAATCAAGTCGTAATTAATAGACCTGTCTTTTCCCATAGTATTATCTGCTGCAATTTTACCCTCCTCCACTGAAACACCTGGTCTACTCTTTCGCCCAATAACACTTCCAATTGCAAAAATACCAGGCACATTAGTTTCAAGCTTATCATTTACAAGAAGTTCCTTCCGAATACCTCTCAGAATGCCCAATGTTTCGCAATCTAAATAATCCGAATTTCCCTGACGGTCTATATTTAAAATAATTTTGTCTACTTGAAACTTAATTCCTTCAGCTAAAGTTATATCTAATGCTTCTCCATTCTTAAAATAAGATGAGATTTTCTTATTAAGCAATAGTTTTATTTTTAAACGCTTTAGTGAATGTTCAAGATAATCAATGACATCGGGGTCCTGGCCAGAAAACAATCTATTTTGATCTGAAGTTAAGAAAACCTTACTGCCTAGTTCTTTATAAAAAAGAGCAGTTTCGCAACTATGATGGCCTGCCCCCATAAGAAAAACTCTTTCGGGAATTGATTTGGTTCTTAAAATATCATCCGTTGGAATAATAATGTCGTCTTCAAATGGAAGAGTAGGTAATGAAACTGGATTCGAACCCGTTGCTAAAATAATTTTTTTGGCACCAAAATCAAAAGTCTCTTTATTTGATCTCACTTGGACTAAACCCGAGGAAAGTGGCAATCCTTTTCCTTTTTTAATCGTCACTCCAGAATCAATGAGCTTTTTTTCCCAAAGGAGCGCTAAAGAACTAGTCGTCGTCGTTATAGTATTAAATAATTTTTTAGAATCAACACCGCCATCCCTACTAAACTCTAATTTGTTATTTTTTAATAAACTAAGTCCCAATTTTATTGGATACAAACCTTTATTAAAACATGACCCTCCAATTTTATTCTGCTCTATAATACAAACACTTGACCCTTTCTCAGATGCACGCATCGCTGCTGCAACTCCAGCTGTACCAGCACCTATTATAATAAGATCAAATGTTTCCACCAATATTTAAACTCGAGATATTCAAGTATTTTATCTACATCATAAAACATTAAACGAAACAACTCCAACCAATAGAATGAGCCCTAATGATGCTAGTATTGCATGAAATGTTATATTGATTCTGCGAGTTATCGGAATAATAAATAGAAAGTACCCTAGGACTATGTATTTGAACCAATCATTATTATTTGTAGAATGAGAGATCCATAAAAACAAACCGTAAGAAAGCACAACAAAGCAGAATATCAAACGGTGGGTTTTAAAATACTTTTTTCTCTTATCATGCGGGAGCATGCTAACACCAATTAGAATATTGGCGGTCGTAGCAAGAATAACAACCAGAATAACAATAAAACTTGGATCTAAAAATAGCTCCCCAAAGGTAGACTTTTGCATATTGTAAAAATTATTTTTTAACTCAATAGATAGTGGTGCCGATGGGGAGATTCGAACTCCCACGGATCGCTCCATACGCCCCTCAA
>CAZOYP010000055.1:0-17030 GCA_964584125.1 uncultured Nitrospinaceae bacterium
ATTTTGCCGCTCGGTTCACTGTTAAAGAAGCAGTCTTAAAGTGTTTTGGCACAGGGATGGCGGGTGGTATTTTATGGAAAGATATCGAGGTCGATAGATTAAAGTCCGGCCAACCAATCTTAAACCTTTATGGAAAAGGTAAAAAAATGTTTGACCAACTCAAGCTAAAACAGATCCATATCTCTATTACTCATGATAAAAGTCATGCAGTTGCCTATGCTATTGCTGAAAAATAAGCGCAGGCAAACGTATACCACTCCTTTTTATTGAGACTTTTCTTCGTTCTTACCAAAATCCTTCTCTATGAAAAAAATTAAAACCATAATAAAAATCAAACATCTCTTTGAATACTTCGTCGTTATATTTTTAATTTTTTTCTTAAAAAACTTATCAAGGAAATCAATATTTAAACTTAGTTGTCTCCTAGGTAATTGGTCATACCATTTAGCAATAAAAAGAAGAAAGATTGCCCTTACTAACCTAAATATTGCTTTTGGAGATAAGAAATCTAATGAAGAAAAAAAGAGGATTATTAAAAATTCTTTTATCCAGGTTGCATTATCAACACTACAGTCTTTATGGGTTTTAAGGAACCCTACTCGAGTAAACCAATTAATTGAAGGAAATCCTGCCGGACTGGACCTGGTTCAAAAGTGCCTTTTGCGTCAAAAAGGTATTTTCTTTTTAACAGCTCATTATGGGAATTGGGAAATTATGGGGATTGACCACGGGTATCGGGGAGTATGCAAACTCAACTCTATCATTCGACAACTAGACAATCCATACCTTGATGAAGTGGCTTTAAAACTTAGAACCATTTCGGGCAATGGAATTTTTTGCAGAAATGAGCCTCTACTACAAATTGTACGTGCATTAAAAAATAATGAGGCTGTGGCAATTATGATGGATCAGAACACAGCAAAAGGAGGTGTTTTTGTAGATTTTTTTGGAAGAAAAGCAGCCACCCCTCGATCACTAGCTCGACTTAGCTATCGAACTGGGACTCCCATTATTCCTTTTTTTTGCCACCCTACTGAAAAGGGAACCTATCATATAAAATATGGACCTGAACTTCGACTTAAAAAAACAGGGCATAAAGAACGAGATATTATCGAATGGACCCAAGAATGCGAAAAATTTATTGAAAAAATAATATGCAACACACCGGACCCATGGATTTGGGCCCATAGGAGATGGAAAACTAGACCCCATGAAGAACAAAAAATAAAAATTTACTAAAAAAATTTTTATTTTTTATAATTCTTCCGCGATAATAGCTTTTAGTTTTGTACGTAAGCGATATACTGCTTTGGAATGGATTTGAGAAACTCTAGACTCAGTAATATCCAGGACAGCTCCAATTTCTTTCATGGTTAATTCTTCGTAATAGTAAAGAGAAACCATTAATCTTTCTTTTTCAGGCAAGGTGTCAATTGCTTTTGCTATAATTTCCTTAAGCTCAACAAGTCTGATCTGGGTCTGTGGGTCCGCATCAACTTTTCCTGCCAAACAATCAAGAAGGCTTTGTTGCTCACCCGATTCCTTAGCTATGCCAAGGTCTTCGAGACTGAAAATAGGTATACTTTTCGTTTCATTGAGAGTGTCATGAAATTGATCAAGGCTAATACCCATTTCTTTAGCTACTTCTTCATCTTCTGGTTGCCGCCTTAGTTTTGATTGAAGCGCAACTACTACTTTATCTACCTGAGATGCTTTTTGTCTAATTGATCTTGGAACCCAATCCATAGAACGCAACTCATCCAGAATAGCACCACGTACTCTAAACTCTGCGTAGGTTTTAAACTTAGCCCCACGACTAGAATCATATTTTGAAATCGCATCCATCAATCCTAAGACACCCACACTAATCAAATCATCCACCTCTATATGAGGCGGAAGACGCATCGCAATACGATTGGCCACATACTTGATCATCGGACTATACTTCTTAATCACTTCTTCTCGGTTTTCATCCGTAATCTCAGTTTCTTCTACTATTTGTTGTTTGCTGGCCATTTAATTTATCCACTCTAAAGAGCTGTTGACTAATCGATTGAAAGAAGTTATTTCTTGATTTATTTTTTTCTCTTTCTTTTTCAGCTTGCTCCTCAAGTTCAGAGGGTTTTATAAAAACCTTCGCTAACACCTTAAGGATTAACCACTGTTGATTCTTGAGTTGGCTCTTGGTCTATTTCACCCTTCTCTTCAACCTCCTCTTCAACCTCATCAACCATTGGATCTTCTTCATCGTTAATTAGTAAACCAACTAACCACAATAGCACTCCGAAGAGCACCCCACCACCCAAACCCCTTAAAACAGAGGTAGTAGCTGTGGCACCAAACAAAAAACTACCAATACTCAAAAAACCAAATGAAAAAACTGCCAATCCCAAAGCCCATTTGTTGATAATAGAAGAATTCATTGGACGGTGAATGCCGTTCGCCAAAATAAGGTAGACCGTTCTTTATCAGACACAAACTGCTGCTCGTCGATCATCTTTTGAGCTAATTGATTAATGCACTGAGTCACTTTGGAGTGTGGATATAATTCCGAAAAAGCTTTTTGCTGTCTTACAGCTTTAGTGACAATCGAGTCTGACAAAATATAACCAAGATATTCGACGGAAACATTCGGCAAAAACCTATCCGCAACAGCAGCTAAGTTCCTAAATATCAGTTGGGCTTCTGCTTCTGAATTAACCGAGTTTATTATAACTCGAAAATATTGTTGTGCATGTTTTATATTTAGCGTTTTAATAAGCGCATAAACATCTGTCAAAGAAGTGGGTTCTGTCGTAGCAATCAGAATGATTTCATGTGCTGCACTACAAAAGTATGTGACATTTGTGGAAATACCTGCTCCTGTATCAAATATTAGAAAATCATATCCATTGCTAACTTGATCTAATTCTTCCATGAGTACTATTTTTTTTTCATCATCGAGTTGGGTAAGTTCCTGCAATCCACCCCCGGCTGGAAGCAGGTGGATACCTGCTGGTCCTTTAGTGATGATATCTTGAACATTTTTTTTTCCAGATAATACATGCCCAATATGGAACTTTGGATTAAGCCCTAAGAGAATATCAATATTGTTTAAACCCAAGTCTGCATCCACAACAAGAACTTTTTTGCCTCGCTTAGAGAACGAACACGCTAGGTTGGCAACAATATTTGTTTTCCCAACGCCGCCTTTACCACTACTCACAGCTAATACTCTTAAGGAAGAAGATTTCATTTTATTTGAAACTATATTTTTCAAAGTTCTTGCTTGGTTTCCTGTAACCACAATATTGCCCTCAATTTATCCCTATTTCAGTTAAAAATCAAACGAATTACCCTATTCTGAACAGCAACTTCAATATCTTCCGGAACCCTCTGACCTGTAGTTAAATATGATAATGGAAGGCGAGTTCGCAAAGAAAAATTTAATATCGAACCAAAGTTTAAGCCCTCATCTATCTTAGTGAATAACACACGATTGATCCCTAGCGGAGAAAACTGTTTATAAGATTTCATAAACTGTTTTTCGTTAGATCCCAAGCTCAAAACGAGATGTGTTTCAACTTCAGATAATCCTTCAAATACTTCAGACAATTGGGTGGAATAGCTATGATCCTTATGACATCGGCCCATTGTGTCAATTAAAACGACATCCTTGTCGGAATGACGCTTCACACACTCTTCAAAGCTAAGGCGGTCTTGAGCGGTTTCTACAGGTATGCCCATAATATCCCCGTAAATCTGCAGTTGTTCAATACCACCGACACGAAAAGTATCTAGAGATATAAGTACTACTTTCTTTTTTTGTCGATAAATGAGGTCAGCAGCAATTTTAGAAATTGTGGTCGTCTTTCCCGCTCCAGTTGGCCCGACAAGAACAACTTTTTTAGATGAGCTGGCATTGGAAGCTTCAATGCCACCTCGACAAACGATCAATCTCTTCATAATTTTCACAAACTCACCCTTTAAAGCATCAGCATTATCATTCAAAAGTGATACCTTTGAGAAAATTTTGGCAACGATTTTTTCATCCAACCCATTTTCTGTCAACTTAGAAAACAAATTAAGTTGAGGACTCTTTATACCTAAGGACTTTGCACGTTCAGTTTGGCTAAGGAGTGAATACATTAAAGATTTTATATCTGGTTCGACTTCACTACTAAAGCTCGGCACTGTAAAAGCAGTTTCTGAAGCCTTTACCTTTACCCCTGTCTCAACATTATTTGTTGCGGAATCTATGGCAGCTGTAATTTCAACCCTAGATGCTTTTCCTCCATGCCATCCTGAATTATCGCGAATGGAACGTGTTGTCATAATAAGGGCATCGCTTCCCATTTCTTGCTTTATAGAGGAAAGTGCCTCGCTATAATTATCTGCAACATATTTTTTAATTTGCATTCAGGTTCACCACTTTCAATGTTTTAATTTGTACAGAGGGAGTAATCTCGCTATGGGATAATACAGCTAAATCTGGCATAAAACGCTCGACAAACTTACGTAAATGGTGCCGAATCCCCGGCGATGCCAACAATACTGGAGATGTCTCCATTTGGGGGGTCATCTCCTCAACTGCTCCTTGCAATTCAACCAATAACTTTTCTGCTATCGTAGGCTCCAAAGCCAAGAACGACGCCACTTCTGTTCTTTGAATAGAACCCTGAATAAGCTCTTCTACTTGACGGTCCAGGGTCACAACAGATAAAGAGCCATCGGACGATTGAAACTGTTTGGTAATAGGACGAGCCATAGCCTGACGCACATATTCAGTCAAAACATCCGTATCCTGTGTACTTGGGCCATAATCGGCTAACTGCTCAAGGATTGTCCTCAAATCGCGAATAGAAACCTGTTCTTTTAATAGATTCTGTAAAACCTTTTGTACTTTTCCAAGTGACAATACATCTGGAATCAATTCCTCGATTACCTTTGGATTACTCTCTTTAAATTTATCAATAAGGGACTGGGCTTCCTGTCTACCCAAAAGTTCTGATGCATGTCGCTTGATAGTTTCTTTAATGTGGGTAGTAATAACTGTCGAAGGATCTACTACGGTATAACCAGCCATTTGAGCCTTCTGCTTATCTGATGTTGTAATCCATACTGCGGGAAGACCAAATGTTGGTTCTGTTGTCTGAATACCATCAATCTCTTTTTCAATCGTTCCTGGGTTCATAGCAAGTAAACGACCGGTCATGATTGACCCTCGAGATACTTCTACTCCTTTAATAAGGATTCCATACTCGCTGGACTTTAATTGTAGGTTATCTCGAATGTGAAGTGGAGGAACAATAAAACCCATCTCTAAAGCAAATTGCCGTCGTACAGATTTTATTCTATCAAGTAATTCTCCATTGCTATCTGCATCAACTAGAGGAATCAGTTCATAGCCAACCTCCAACTCCATTACATCAAGAGGCAAAATAGACTCTACGCGTTCAGGGGTAGGAGCTTTTGCATCCTCTTCCTTCTTACGGTTCTCAATTAGAGCTTTTCTACTTGTATCTTTAAACTCATTAAATCCAATTACCCCTGCAATTATCGACATTAAAAAAAATGGGAGATGCGGTAACCCAGGAATCATTCCAAAAAAGAAAAGTATTGCTGAAGCAATAAGAAAAGCATAGGGCTGATTGAGCAGTTGACTGATAAGCTGCTGCGGTAGGTTTTTATCTGCAGTCGCTCGAGTGACAACAAGACCCGCCGCTGTAGACACAACTAATGCCGGCAATTGTGAAACCAAACCATCGCCTATCGTCAACAAAGTGTAAACCTGTGCGGCTTCACTAATCTCCATATCCTGCTGAAATACCCCTATGCTAAACCCACCAAGAATATTAACAACTGTAATTAAGATTCCAGCAATAGCATCACCTCTTACAAATCGAATAGCACCATCCATTGAACCATAAAAATCAGCCTCCTGTTCCAGCATTTGTCTTCTATCTCGGGCCTGTTTTTCAGTTATAAGGCCCGCATTGAGATCGGCGTCAATACTCATCTGCTTCCCTGGAATTGCATCCAAAGTAAAACGTGCGGCCACCTCCGATGTCCTTACCGAACCTTTAGTTATAACAATAAAGTTTATCATAACAAGAATGATGAAAATTACTGTTCCAACTACAAAGTTTCCTCCAACAACAAACGACCCGAAGGACTCAATCACCTGACCTGCCGCACCAGTTCCTTCGCTACCATGCAAAAGGATGATTCGCGTCGATGCCACGTTAAGAGATAACCTTATTAAAGTAACAATAAGCAAAAGTGACGGGAATACTGAAAAATCTAATGGTCCTCGCATGAAGACCGACACTAACAAAATAATCAAAGCAAAAGTAATACTGAAGGAAAGAAACAGATCCAACGCAAATGGCGGAATGGGCATCACCATAACTGCCAAAACCACAACCACCCCAAAACCAATCAAATACTCTTGAGGCCTCTGAATAAGTGACTTTAACAAGGAAGTTTGTTGTTCCATAAATACACCGTTTCAATCAAAATTTTGACGCACGAGCTAAATCTAAAAAAAAGCCCACAAACCATTATAATAAAATGAGTTAAACTAAATTAATTAATTGATCCTGCTTCTAAATTGGCCTAATACCAAGATATTAAGATAATATTGCAAAGTCTATGCCTGATTAAAAAACTTTATTATTTAAAGTTTATGGACTTAAAAGTAGGAAGGTTTATGCTTTGGTCAAGAAGAGGAAACATCTTAATTATATAGATGTTTTGCCTTTTAGTTTGAAAACATAGGCCAAAATTTCAGCGACAGCCTTATACAAACTAGCAGGAATTAGTTGCCCAACATCTACAGTTTTATATAACGTTCTTGCCAGGGGCTTATCCTCTACCAAGGGAATATTGCTTCCCTTCGCAATTTCACGAATCTTGAGTGCTATTTCATTTTGACCCTTAGCAACGACCACAGGTGCTGCATCATTTTCTGTATCATATTTAATAGCAACAGAAAAGTGGGTCGGGTTTGTGATCACTACATCCGCTTGAGGCACTGCAGCCATCATTCGGCGGCGTACCATTTCCATTTGGACACTCCGGATTCGTTGCTTGATTTGTGGGTTACCTTCCAAGTCTTTACGTTCATCCCTTACTTCCTGTTTGGTCATACGAAGGTTCTCTAGATAGGTATATTTCTGGAAAGAAAAATCTAGTGCCGCCAAAAAAATCATGACAATAAGTACCTTGATCATGATCTCAACCATCACTTCTCCCATGAAAAGAAGTGTTTGCCCTACCCCGTAACCCATAAGCACTGGTATCTCATCCCAGTGACTATTAATAGTCTGGTAGGCAATAATAGAAACTATAGAAATTTTAAATAGTGACTTGAATAACTCTACAATAGAGTTTTTTGAGAAAATACGGCCAAACCCTTTTAGTGGGTTCAGCTTGTTCCATTTAGGGCTTAAGGGATTTAGTGAAAACTTAAGACCACCCGTTTGAAAAACACTGGCAAGCACGCCAGCTAACATAATAATAATTAGTATTGGGGCAACAATATAAAAAAAACTTTCCATGTTCCACTTCATAAGACCAAAAAACTCAGAAGAATTCAGGCTAATTGTCCCCATCTCAGCCAAGTTAGAATACCAAGTTTTAATGACAGTCTCAGTGGCATGCTTCCCTGCCATGGAAAATGCGATAATGCTGGCAAGTAAAACAAATGAAGAGGATATCTCGCGACTCTGCGCAAAATTACCTTTATCCTGAGTATCGCTAATCCGCTTGGACGATGCCTCTTCAGTTTTTTGATCTTTATTTTCTTCAGCCATTGTAAAGCTCGCGAAGAGTTATGATTGAAAAGATTGCATGATGCCCAAAAATCTTTCGGGAAGTAACTCTATTTGCCCTTGAAAAAGAATATTAAAAAACGACATTGACAACCCAACCATCAGTAGTCCCACTCCAATTTGCAAAGGAAAACCTACAATAAAAACATTCATTTGTGGTACGGTTCTAGCGACTAAACCTAGTCCCACACTAATAAAAAATAATATCGCCATAATAGGAGCGGCAATCTTAACCGCGGTTATAAATGTAGCTTTAAAAAGGATCAACATAACTTCCGGAGTAAACGTTGAAAAGTTTATCTCAGATGGATTGATCAAGAAGAAACTTTCAACAATGGCTCCAATGATAAGAAGGTGCGCATCGAGAGCTAGAAAAAGAAGTATTGCAAGGATATTCTGAAATTGTGCAGTGATGGAAACTTGGGTTTCGGTTTGTGGATCAATAACATTAACCACTCCAAAACCCATCTGAAAATCAACAATAGTTCCAGCAATCTGAACAGCCGTAAACATCAATTTGGCTGAGTAGGCTACTGCTAAACCAATCGTGATCTCAGAAAACAAACATACAACTAGCTCAAATAATCCTTTAGGGTCAGGCATTGGTGTACTGCGAACCATAGGAAACACTGCAATCGAAACAAAAAGAATGAGCCCGATCTTGATACGACCAGGAACCTGTGCACTCCCAAGTATGGGAACAAACATAATAAGGGCTCCTACACGAAGAAGAACAAATAAAAATTTTTGATACTCAATAGGACTAAGATCAAAAAGACCCATCACTGGATATACTCAGGAAAGTTGATCAGTATCTTGGATGTAAATCCAAGCATCAGCTCAAGAAGCCACGGGAAAAAAATAATTAAAGAGAAGAAAACAGCCAGAATCTTCGGAATGAAAGTTAATGTCAACTCCTGAATCGAAGTAACGGCTTGGAAAATGGAAACCAGCAAACCCGTAATCAGCCCAAACCCTAACATCGGCGCAGACAACAGCAAAGTAGTCTTGATGCTATCCATCGCAAAATCTACAATAAAAGCCTGATCCATACATCCTCTCTAACTAAAACTTTTCATCAATGAACCAACAGTCAAATACCAACCGTCGACCATCACAAACAACATCAACTTAAATGGCAAAGAAATAAGTACTGGCGGAAGCATCATCATACCCATCGATAGAAGAATACTTGCAACCACCATATCAAGAATTAAAAATGGAATATAAATAAGAAATCCAATCTGAAATGCGGTTTTTAGCTCGCTAATTATAAAAGCTGGAACTACTGTTTGTATGCTTATATCTTCTTCACTTGCGGGACTCTTGTCCTCAGATAAGTTAATAAATAATGAGAGATCCTTTTCTCGAGTATGATTAAGCATGAATCTCTTTATGGGTACTTCTGCAAGCTTCAAAGCTTCAAACTGCCCAAGCTCTTCTTCCATATATGGTTTTAACGCACCCTCATTTATTTCGCTCCAGACAGGTCCCATAACAAACATAGTCAAGAACAGGGCAAGACCAATAAGAATTTGAGTGGGAGGTGTTTGTTGTGTACCCATTGCCTGCCGCAAAAACGAAAGCACAATAATTATTCTTGCGAACGAGGTAGTCATAATAAGAATGGCAGGCGCAAGGGTTAAAATTGTCAGTAAAACCAATATTTGTAAGGCACTCGAAACTTTACCTGGATCATCTGCATCTTCAAGGCCCAGCGTAATATTCGGAAGAGGTATCGCTTCTGACTCAGGAATGAAAACTGAAGTCAAAAGCAAACCCAAAACCATGCACCCGCAGAAAATAATTTTTTTTAAATTATATTTCACGTAGTCCTAACCTTTCCCATCTGGCGTCTTATTTGTGCAGTAACTGCATCAACGGAATCTTGTTTGTCCGACCCAGAACCAGAAAACTGCTTGAGGTATTTGGAAAACATATTGGAAGCATTGGAAGAAGCCAACGAAGTATTCCCTGGTGCATTCGTATGAACATTATTTTTCAAGTCTGCGTCATCATTATTATCTCCATGTGCACTTTTAATTTCTTCAACCCGTCTAGGTTCACGAATGTTTGTAAGAAGCGAAATATTCTGATCAGAAACTCCAAGTACTAAAATTTCTCCAGCAATCTCCACAAGGGCAATATTTTTTTTGGGCGCTATAAAACTTGTACTCAAAACATTGACAAGTTTTCCACCGCCAAAAGCCGTATTTTTCAAAACATATTTTTTAAACCCAAAAAACAACAGAAATATCAGCCCCAAAACTAATGAGAGAGTCGTCAGCATTCTCAACCCGGAAGAAACCAGACCTACTGGATTCGATTCTTTTTCATCTGTAGACTGAGGTATACCAAAGGAGGTTTTTTTTATAGACTTTGAGGGTTTATCTGTTTTATCTTTATCTAGCTTTAAACTTGTTTCCTTTTTATACAATGCAGGCTTTGTTTGTTTAGGTAAACTTTCGTTCAAATCACTAGTCTTTTGATAACTCGCGTTTTTGATTTCAAAAGGAATTGGTTTTAATTCAACACTTCTTTTAGTCTCTAATATTTGCCCAGCCTCATTTAAAGGATGTATCTGTTTTTTTTCCTTAATTTTTTCCGTCGTACGCGCCAATAATTGGCCTAGAATATCGTTTGGCTTTCGATCGATCCGGACGACCAAAGACTCACCCTCTTTTTTCATATGAAATCTATTTTTAAAACTTCCCTCTCCTTTTTGACCCAAAACAAAACGAACACGCATCGTTCTCGAATCAAATTGAGATACATAAACTTGACTAACTTCAGAATCACCTGTTTTTAGGAATTGTTTGGCCGGTTGAGAATATGCTAAAGGAAAATCAACTTGAATTGATTTTTCAAGAAAAAGAGGCTTTCGTAAGTGCACTAAGGGCTTTTTAAAATTAAATTTAATTGTGACTTCCTTTTCAGTCAATTGAGTCTTGACGTCTTCCAATAGGTTCATATGCTTCAATCCAACCTTTGCTTCGAGACCTAGAGGACAAAAAATAGTAACCAGTGAAATAAAAAGTACCCAACCATTTTTCCAATTCATAACCTTGTTCCTCATTAAATTTGCATTTAGTCTCAAGCGTCAAAATTTCAACCACAAATGCCTTGCAACGGTAATTTGCAATCCCCGTACCGCGCCGGATAAAATTAAAAACTAATTACAAATAGAGTGGGGGGTCTAAAATTAACCAATATAAGCTACTAGCTACTACCAAATGCTATAAAGTTAGCTATTAATCGTATGGTTTTAAAGTTCTCATATGCTGTAAATTATTTGGCAATATCATCTCCTCTGAGTCATATTTCTGAAGAAGTTTTTGTGGGGGAAGGAGGGTATAATACAAAAGCAAACTTTAAAAGGAGAAACAACCATGGCTTCAATTAATTGTCAAAAAGGCCAAAAAATGACCCCCCTCAATCCTTTCTTTATTTTAATTCCGTTACTTTTTATCATTTTTGTTTCATCTAATTCAGTGAATGCAACAGAGGAACCATCGTGTATTAGGTTACTTCATCCATTGGAAAGTAAGGTTGAGGAAATCAGAGGCCTGGGTGGTATTTGGGGAATATTCGATCAAAATTATCAAGTGCGCAACCACGCTACCGTGACTCTAAAGCTCGATTCAAAAATCATGATCCTAATTGTCCGCTTGAACTACTTGTGTGCAACGCAAAATGGAGTGCCATTAGAGGAAATTGCGCAGATACTTCTGCCGCAACTCAAAGCTAAAGGAAAAGAAGCGTTAATGGAAGATCTTATAAATTTAGGGCACTTTGAGGAGGAGGCAGAAAAGCTGATTGCATACTCCCGTTTCGCAGAAAGTAACCTCAACCGTAAGCTGGAACTTAATCGAATAACTAAAACTATTAGGGAATCTCAAACCTTTGTAAACCGCTTGGTTAATTTATTCAAAAAAATCGGCAAGGTAGAGTCTGGGGAAATCATGACCGATGCGAAAACTCTCATCGATGAAATCGAAAAATTTCTCGCGGCTGACGCCTACCTTATATTGGCAGATAAAGAAAATGCAGAGATCCCGCATTCACGCTATATAACTGGTGATTCAGATGCTATGTGAAAGCAAACTTCAAAAGGAAAGTACATAAAAAATGTTCAAATTCATGGTTTGGATGACAGTTTTAACAACAGTCGGATTCATAGTACTTATGATTTTCGACTATAAATAAAAAGCAAAGAAGGTAATAAGAGGTGGAAAAATTTCTCCAAAACCAGTGAGTATACTTTCGTAGAACTAGTGCAATAACCACAGACAACCCAACTGGATTGAGTAAAAGCCTATAACACGTCAAGTAGTAGCTAGTGACTTCACTCTTTCCATAGGGGTAACAATATCCGTGAGACGCACGCCAAATTTTTCGTTCACAACTACAACTTCTCCACGCGCAACTAGCTTATTATTCACCAAAACTTCCAGCGGATCCCCCACAAGTTTTGTTAATTCTATGACCGAGCCTTGGCCCAGTTGAAGTAAATCATTGATCAACATTTTACTACGGCCCAGTTCAACCGTCACTGACAGAGGAATATCTAGGATAAGGTCTATATTAGCCGGACCGTCTTTGTCAGTTGTGTCATCTGCCTCTTTATTATCATTATTTTCTTCCTCGACGGCTACTTCACCTGCTTCTTCACCTGCTTCTTCACCTACTCCTTCTTCTGCTACTGGCTCATCTTCTTGATTCTCATCTTCAGCCATAAGTTTACCCTTCCCTTTCTATGATTTTTGTTACTTGAATAGCTTTGAGTCCCCTCGAAACACCGGGGAATCCTTTAACTTTAGGCATTCCTTCTACTTTTATAACCAGCGGATCCGTAACGTCATTCCCAAGCATAATGGTGTCCCCTGCCTTCAATTGAACCAATCGATCTGGAGTAATACCTGTAGCACCTAATTCAGCAACCACTTCGACTTCGGTGTTTAACATCTCTTGGCGAACACGATTAACCCAAACACGGTCAACTTCCTGTTCTTCAGATTGAAACGTGGCTTTGAGTTTAGGCATAATTGGCTCAATCGCAGCGTATGGAATACCGATAGTGACTGAGCCTGAGGTAAACTCAAGGTCAATTTCAAAAACAATAACCAGTACTATATCTGTTGGAGGAACAATTGCCGCAAACTGAGGATTAACTTCAGATCGCACATAAGTTGTATTTACCTCATGAACAGGTTTCCATGCCTTTTCCAAGTCCTCCAATGCAGCACCCACCACGTTTTTGGTCATTCTAATTTCAATACCACTGAAATCGCGATCTGCGATGACCATTTCCTTTGTAGTAGATCCTCCAAAAAAAGTATCGACAATAGCGGATACCAGCTTACTTTCTATAATCATCAGTCCATGCCCACGAAGGGGTTCCATTCTGAAAATATGAAGACTGGCTGGGGAGGGTAGCGAACGCAAGAACTCACCGAACTTGACTGTATCAGTAGAGACAGCGTTGACTTCCACCGCTTTTCGTAGCATTCCGGAAAAACTTTGGCGAAATAACCGAGAAAACATCTGATTGATGATATCCAGTGTAGGAAGGCGACCTGCAATGATTTTTTCCTGACTAGTCAGGTCATATGCTGTCACACCTGACACATCATCTAATTTATCTGTTTCAGTTGGAATTTCGCCTTCACCAACGCCCTTTAATAAGGCATCAACCTCTCCCTCAGATAAAACTTGACCCATTTGACTTTCCTAAATTTATTCAAAAAAAAACTACTTTAACTATAACAAAATATCAATTAAGGATTATTGCATAAAGAGTCACTGGACTATAAATTCGGTAAAGTAAGCATCCTTTACATGACCAACCACTAAAAATCGGTTGACTCGTGTGGTAATTTCATCTTTTAGTTTAAACTTACCTTGAACAGAATAAACATCCTCAAAGCTCTTGCTACTTAGTAAAACAAGAATAGAATCTGTGATCTTTTGCAGGTTTTCTTCAAATTCGGGATTAACCTCAGGCGAACTCAATTCTAAAGCTGTGGTTACCTTCAAAAATCTTTTCCCTTTACTACCAGCAAGGTTTACAACGAACGGATCCATGGTAAACATCACCCCAACTTCGGGAGGTGATTCCCCATTTTCTTCACCTTCCCCAGTTTGTTCCCCCTCTCCGCCTTCTTCAGCAGATTCTTCAACCGCCTGTTCCTGGAAAAAGTTCGTATAGGCAAAGTACCCACCACCTGCTAATGCCAATACGCCCACAACGATCAAAATAAGCTTGATAGGCAGCCCTTTTTTCTCTTCTTCTCCTGCCGCTTCGCCACCCTCTTCAGCTTCTTCTTCAGCCATTTAATCTTCTCCTAACTAACTTTTCTTTAGTAAAAGCAAGCACTATGCTTATTATTTTTAGTTAAGGTCTTTCCTGCTAACTTCAATATCCTATTGAAATACAATTGTCCTCCTAAGAAAAATCGAGGTCAAGTCAGCTCTCATCACATAAAAATAGTCGTAAAACTGCCAAACTCGGAAAAAAAATGGTTTAAAGTAATGATTTTTATGACTTTTCTCCTTAAATATAGCAAGGAGTGTGCCAATAATTGCTCATAAACCAACTAAACCATAAGTATATGTTTTTTAAGGATTTTAAATTAAAATCCCTATGCATAGATTAATCTTCAAAAAGCCATATTACGGTAAAAATGTCACTGTTTTGACAATAGGCTTATAATTTTCAATAACCTGGCTACTTTTTCTTTTCGGACAACTGTAGATTTTCCTTCATTTATTTCTTAAATAGTGTGCCCAAAAACTGCCAACTATCTTTAATAGTTTGAGATGAACTCTAATAAATTTTGTGTCAGAAAAACGTGCTCAACCTTTAAAATAAAATTTTAATTATCATTTTAGACCTCTAAAATATTTCTCGGGTGCCTTCAAAAAACGTTTTATGTCATTGAGTAAAATTGAATTAAAATAAGGTTCATTGCGTCGGGAATACGATACAATATTCCATATAATCATCTATCAAGTCTTAATCGTGTTGTCACCTGAACAAAATGCCATTGTTTATCTGATGTTCCTGAACGGGATCCTATTTCTAGGCTTGCGCTTCATTGCATTTTCTATCGTCTATTATGACAGCAGGGAGTCGAAACGTATAGGGTATGCCTTACTAACAACCGTGCTGCTGATCGCAGTAATCCAGCAAGAATACCAGGCTATGATCCAATTGAGTTTTATTGATAGTAATATCCGAAAAATCCTGCTTGGAGGGTGTGTTGCTCCCGTATTCTTGTTATCGGTTACATACTATAGAATAAAACGTTTCAGGCTTGAGAGTTCATCCAATAAAATCAATCATTCTAAAAACTAGCTAGTGAATACTATTGATCTAAGAAGCGACACACTGACTCAGCCAACAAAAAGAATGCGCAAGGCAATGGCTGAAGCAGAAGTCGGAGATGATGTTTTCAGCGAAGACCCAACAATCAATCGTCTTGAAAAAATTGCTGCCAACAAAATGGGAAAGGAGGCAGCCGTTTTCGTTCCTAGTGGAACCATGGGCAACTTGATTAGTATGCTCTCCCACTGCAACCGAGGCGATGAAGTTATCCTTGGAGACCAAAGCCATATTTTTCTGAATGAGGTCGGTGGCCTAGCCGCACTTGGGGGTATCCATCCACATATAATTCCAAATCAATCTGATGGCACGCTTAATCTAGAAACTGTTGAAAGCAAAATACGAGCAAGCGATTTGCACTACCCGCCTACCCGCGTAATTGCACTTGAAAATACGCACAACTACTGTATGGGTTCACCAATTAAACCAGAATACATGCAACAGGCAGTTAGTTTAGCAAAGAGGTACAATTTAAAAGTACATGTCGACGGAGCGCGTATTTTTAATGCGTCTGTAGCCATAGGAGTAGATGTAAAAGATTTAGTCAGGGGAGTAGACTCAGTTATGTTCTGCCTATCTAAGGGGCTTTCTGCGCCTGTAGGCTCAATTGTATGTGGCAATAAAAAATTCATTGATAAAGCTCGAAAATGGAGAAAAATGGTGGGTGGTGGTATGCGTCAATCAGGCCACTTGGCAGCTTCTGGAATTGTCGCTTTGGATGAATTGGTGGATGAGCTAAAAAAAGACCACTCTAATGCGCAAGCCCTTGCTCAAGGCCTATCAATATTAAGAGGGATTGATTTGAAACCAGCGTTGATAAAAACTAATATCATTTTTTTCAGCCTAAAACACCCAACTCTAAGCCCAGAAGTATTTCTTAAAAAACTAGAGCTGCAAGGAATTAAAATACTCATGATCCAACCCGGAGTATTTAGAGCCGTATTACATAGAGAAATATCAGAGTTTCAAGTCCAGCAGGTCATCCGTATATCTGAAGAATTAACAAAATAATTTTTAACAAAACACAATCAGAGCTCTATAGAGTGATTGACAGAAAGATAAAGAACAACTAGAATGTTTGACTGCGTAATTAGTGGATTTATTTTTTTAAACTTGGAGAATATATAGATGGGACTGCCAGCAAAAAACATCTCGGAGTTATTGCAAAAGGCAATGGATGTGGTAAAAAGCCGTTATCTTCTATGCATTCTGCTTTCTCAGAGAATTCATCAATTAGAGAAAGGCGCCCCACCAGCCATAGAGGTTGACCCTGATGAGTACTCATCACCAAAAACTTTTTTAAAATTATCCCTCATGGAAATCATTGAAGGGAATATGGATGTTGAAAAACCCGAAGGCGAGTCTGCTTGAGGGATAACTCTTCCTTATACTAAAATAATGCATTTAGATTTTAGGTTAATTCAGTAGGATAACCTAAAAAAAAAGCCCGCCGAAAGGCGGGCTTTTCCCTTTTTACTTACTGCATCCCTTAAAAGGGAAGTTCATCTTGTTTAACTTTTCCGTCTGCATACATCTTTCTGGTTCGCTTGGTCATCCATACGAGCCATCCTTGCAAACCAACAAACACAACAGCCATAATAGGAGGCATGTAGTATAAAGAATCAGGCAGAGGCGGCTCCAAAATGGTGTAATACCACGTAGAAATTGCCATATGCTCGTCTTTCTCTTTATCCCATCCAGCCCACTGCATAAATGCTACGGGAATGAACTGCTCAGCAGGTATCTGAACGTCCATGTCACCGTCGGTGGTTAAATTTCGCTGGAACATAACCTTCACACGGCCTTGGTGGTAAATGGCATCAACAACTTTC
>CAZOYP010000056.1:0-16826 GCA_964584125.1 uncultured Nitrospinaceae bacterium
AAACTTATGGGACAGAAACTGGGCCTTGAAATTCTTGATTCTGAGTTTAAGGAATTGGTTAACAAACTTTTTCAACTCCTTTATAATAATTCAATAGATTACAGTATATTCTTTCGACACCTTTCTGATCTGCCAAGTAATTTCCCAAAAATGTTAAAACAGAAATTCAAAGATCCTCAAGCTCTTGATAGTTGGATAGCAATTTACATTCGATTAATTGAACGCGAGGATCCTGATCTTAACATTAGATCTGAAAAAATGAACTTGATTAACCCAAAATTTATTTTGAGAAACTATTTATTGCAGGGTGCAACTGACAAGGCATTAAAAGAATCTAATTTTTCAGAAGTAGAGCGCCTTCGCGTTCTTCTTGAGAATCCATATAGTGATCGTCCCGAACTATTTGTAAAATATGGAATAGACCCTGAATACTATGCCGCTGAAACCCCACCATCGGCCATTGAAATGCAACTTAGTTGCTCAGCATAATTTTTTGTAAGTATTTTTTTGAACTTCAAAATGGAAGACTTACTATGTCTAGCCGGATAATTTTATCGGTCTTTCTAGCACACCTAGCTTTCGGAATTCAATCAGTCGATGCCAACCCAATAAGGTACATTGCCATTGGAGACTCTTATACAGTAGCGACCGGAATAGAAGAAAAAAATTCCTGGCCTTCTCAACTAACTCGCAAGTTAACATCAGCCGGAATCAAAATAGAGCTTATTAAAACTCTTGGCATGAAAGGCGCAACCTCACAACAAACTATAAATGAAGTTTTGCCGCTATTAAAAAATTTCAAACCAGATTTTGTCACACTTCTGATTGGAGTGAACGACTGGATCCGAGAAGGAATTAGTAGCAGCAAATTTAAGACAAGAGTTAAAGATTTAATCGATGAGATACAAAATAATCTCCAAGCACCAAAAATATTTTTATTAGTCACCATACCTGATTTTTCTTGTTCGCCTCAAAAAAAAGAGTGGGGTTACGGTAAAAGTGCAACTAATGGAATTACTCGATTAAATAAAATTTTAAAAACTGAAGCCGCGTTAAGAAACCTTCTTATGGTAGACATATATCCTCTGTCTCAAAATATTTGTTCACAAGCCGGAATGTTTTCAAGTGACGGTGTGCACCCATCTGCATTACAATATTCCAAGTGGGTCGATCTAATTTTTCCTTATCTACTAGATCACATAAAACTAACTAAATCAAAAGATTCCTAATGCAGAGCTTAATTCCTCTTCTTAAAACAATACTATCGGATCATCGAGAATGGTTTTTAACAAAAGGGAATTCTGGTATCTTTGCTAACTTAAGTGAAGAAACTTTAGAAGATGGTAATTTTTCAAACTCAGTTCTTGTAGAAGCAAACTTTCAAGGAAGTAATCTACATAAATCTAATTTCAAAAATTCTGATCTTCGAGGTGCAAATTTTCACGATGCGCATTTGACTAAAGTTCAGTTTCAAAACTGCAATCTCGAAGAAACTGATTTAATGTGGGTAGATCTCAAGGGTTCCTTTCTTGATAATGCTAGTTTAGAGGGTGCGTATCTTCATGGTGCTGACCTTAGAGAAACTAATATTACGAAAGATCAAATAAGGTTTGCTTACACTGACGAAAACACTTTATTCCCTAATTTTATTTTAAATAAATAAAAATATGAGCTCAACATGGCAACTTCCAAGCAATGACCCCTGGTCTACGCCCTTTGCAGAAGTTTTACTCGAGCATTTAGAAATTTTTTCCGGAGCAACAATTCTTGATATTGCTTCAGGTGGAGGGATCCCAGCTTTTAATTTAGCTGAAAAGGTTGGTCCAAAGGGTAAAGTTCTGGCTATAGATATTCACCACGGCCAGGTACTAAGGGCAAGGTCGATTCTAAATAGGCATTTGCCTTGGCTACAATTTGAAGTAGGTGATATGAAAAATTTGCCCCCTACTTTATCTCAATTTGATCGAATCACCGGAAACTTGTCCTTCATGTTTTTTCGCCCAAACAGATATGAAGCCTTAAAACAACTCATACAATTTCTTAAACCAGGAGGACAGATCGTTCTTACTTTTCCTTCTCTTGGAACATTTGACTCTTTATGGAAACGGGTAGATTACGAAATGAAAGTTATGGGACTAATCAAAGAACGAAAAGCACTTGCTGAGTACATTGAAGAAAGACCTTCCGCAAATCAAGCAAAAGAGTGGCTTAAAGAGGTAGGAATGAAAAAAATAGCAGTTTCAGAAAGACCTCTTGAGATACAATCGGGCCCGGGTCGAGAGTTTCTTGAACATCCTCTGCTAAGAGGAGGGTTTCTTGATGATGCTTATGAATGCTTTGACGATCAAGCTTTAGCCAATAAGTTTATGACCGGTATTTCTAATGACCTGACAAGCTTTACGCCTCTTATAGCCCAACGATGTGCCATGTCTGGATGGAAACCCAAATCTGTTTAAAATAGCTTTGATTCCTTTAATAGATGTCAGGTGTGACAATTCCCCAAGCCTCTAACCTCTAGGTATTTCTGGTGATACTCTTCTGCTCGATAAAACTTTTTTGCTGAAGCGATCTCGGTTACAACATCATTTTTATATCTACCTGATTCCTGAAGTTTATCCTTTGATGCCTTTGATAAAGCGGCTTGGTCTTCATCTTGAAAAAATATTACTGACCTATATTGAGTGCCAATATCGGGGCCTTGACGATTTAGAGTCGTTGGATCATGAAGCAACCAGAATTTGTCCAGTAGTTTGTCGAAAGATACTTTTTGAGGGTCGAATTCTACTAAAACCACCTCGGCATGACCTGATTGACCAGTACACACAATCTCATAAGTTGGGTCAGGTATCTTTCCACCACAATAACCAACTGCAGTCGATACCACTCCTTCCATTTTGCTGAAAGTAAGTTCTACACCCCAAAAA
The DNA here is from genome assembly GCA_964584125.1 of uncultured Nitrospinaceae bacterium. Lineage (GTDB taxonomy): Bacteria > Nitrospinota > Nitrospinia > Nitrospinales > VA-1 > Nitromaritima. Next base: position 2,925 of record CAZOYP010000056.1, read on the forward strand.
CAACCCGCTCCAAAAATTGCTTTTTGCATATATGGCACATCTCCACACGTAAAATTAGTAATTATCCTATATTAGGTAAAATTATAGGCGAAACATCCGCTTGAGCATCGAACCATATAATGCGGGCAACTCTTACAAGGCTCGTTTGGTTCGGCACTAAATGCATGGCCTAAAAATTTAGTATGCATTTTTTTGATTGATAGATCATTAATCTGCTTGAAGTCTGTAATATTGCCCAATTTCAAATTATGGAAAGGAAAACAATTAAAGCAATCACCTTGAGGGTCTATATCCATTGGACTATCATCCGCACATCCTAGGTAAAGGTCTGATGTTTCCCAATCTTGAATATTTGGAACCGGTTGATTGCCATGATAAAAAATACGCTCTACCAACGGATATTCATCTTCTTGAATCTCATCTAAAAAACAAGGCGGGAACGAGCAGTCAAACCGAAAACATAGCTGCGGATATTCTTTTAGCAAGTCCACCATGACTCGTCCTACTTTAGGGTAATCGCGTATAGACAAAGTAATGTTTTCTTGGTCCCCAACGATTGGAAACGCAGGACTAACACGAATTTTATATTTTTGATTCCTGGGCAAACCCAAGTCTTGATAAATTTCATTAATTTCGAAACACTGGGTAGCCAAATCTTGGTCTTTAGAATATAAATTAAGACTAAACATAAGACCATAACCATTCTTACCAAGAAGTGCTTTTGCAACCTCACCACAGCGCTCATGGTTTTTTCCCGAGATATTTTCCATTGTTTGCCAATTAAGCAGAACTGAAAATTGAATTTGCTTTTGGATAGAGCCTTCCTTTCCAACTGTATTCAAAAGAAGGTCTAGCACCTTATCCGGCATCAATCCATTGGTAAAAATACCAAGGAAACTGAAGGGTTGCATATTATCAAGAGCACTAGAGAGTATATCGTTGAAACGTGGATGAAGAGTTGGCTCCCCGCCCATAAAGTTTATTAGAGAAGCTGTCTTAACTCGTGGTAAAACATCTGCTGTAAAAAAATCAAAATCCATGGACTTGCCAGGAGTTTTGACTGTTTCTTCCATATATTCATCGGCAAAGCAATAATTACATTTTAAATTGCAATAGCTATTTAAAATAATGTTCATTATGACTATCCTTCAAATACTATTTTTTTGACAGAAAAAGCTAAGCCCTTCTAATATCAAAGTTTAAATAATTGAAAAAGGGGAAAAAATATTTTATTCGTAAGCCTAACTTCTTTAAAATGTAATATTAGGCGCATTCATATCATAAAGGATTTCGCGCATAACATGTTAATTAATGCTAGAATTCTTTTAAATTTTTATGCATAAATAAAGTTGAAATTAAGCTTCATTCAAGTCAGAATAAGTAATCCAAACATATATTTGAGTAAAAAAATGTTAGCTTTTGCCAAAGATATCAGCATAAAAGAACCTAACCATCCTGAGGAAGCAAAAAACTCAGAATTGAAGGAATATATGGATTATCAACGTGCTTTGGATCACGAAAGACTAATCTACCATGCCCTGGATTATTCGAAAACAGAACTGCAAAATAGCATAACTAAGCTTCAAGACGAGCAGGAGAAACTACAAGATTATCTAAAGAACAATTTCCCCATTTCCCATAAATCTCTTAAAAGCGCTGACACAATCATGTTCATGCTTCGTAAACTTACCAATGGACATAATTCATCTAATAATTGGTATAAGATGAACGCTTATTATTATGCATTGGCCTACGATTGCATAAGATGCTTTACGGTTTTTTACAATAAAATCGTCCAGGAAAACCCAGAGAACGCGGAAGAGTTTAAAATTTCTAACGGAATAGAGGTTGACTTTGATGACTGGAGTCATCTTTTTTTCCCTGATCTAGATTTTCATATAGGGAAAAACGTAGAAGGCTCGCAATACCCATTTGCAAAAAGAAACAAAGCGATTGAAGAAAGTATAAATAAAGAGATTGATGCAGGGAAATCCTTTGAGGAAGCCCTACAAACAGTTAAGGAAAAACATGATATTGATGAAGCTTCCATGGATTTTTTGCAAAATAAAGAGATTAGTAAAGTTAATATGGAACTGTTTTATACCTCGGCAGAAAATCCGATATACGAATACCTAGCAGAAAGAGAAGATGGAAGTTGGGGAGCCGTTGAAGGAGAGTCCCTTCTTGACCAAGCTTATTATTTGGGGTCAACACTTAAAGTCTGGGTGTGGAGAAAAAAGGAAGACGCTGAGTCTACAATGGAAGACATGTCCAGCGTACTAAAAAAATAGCCCCTCTATTTATTTCATTTACGGCTGGTGTTTTTTACCAGTTTTCCACACACGCTTCCATACCCCTACAAATCCTCATCTAAATAATTAGGTCCGATTAGATTTTAAGTTGGGTCGCTCTTGACTTTGATCTAGAAAACACAATCGATGTTTTTTTCTAAGTGTCTTTTTCACGAAACTCTTTTACCGCTCAAAAAATGTCAATATACCGGATATGTCTTAAGCTTATTCAATCCATAACTTGATTTAGAATTATTTAAAATAAAGCGACGTAATCATTCAATGTTTAGTAATAGTATCTTAGAATTTTTTATTTTGGGAGTTATCTTCAGCGCCTTGATTTTCATACTAATTAAAGGCTTTGGTTTATTGAAACTCCACTACGTCAACTTAAAGTGGTTACAAAAAATAAAACAGTTGACGAAAAACACAGACGACAAAAAAAAAAAGGAAGCTCTCTTAGCTACCATAAATTATTGTCAGAATTTAGATTCAAAATGGTTACTCGAGGAATCTGACCTAGAATTCTTAAAAAACACATTTATGCTAATTGAAATAATCGCTCGCGCCTACCACCCTAACTCCAAAACTCCAATAGAAGAAGCTAGAATTCTGTGTATATTGAATGCCTTCATGGAATTAAAAAACCATCTCCTTACACTGACAACTCATAAAGGAATTCAAGCCATTACCCAGTTCCGTATACGCCATATTCTTATTTTATCTCGCGCGTGGAAAACAAAGGAATCATTGAAACAATCGAAAATCTTCATCTTTTTATATAAGCACAGTCTTTATCCCTTATTTGGGTGGCTTTTCTTTATTATTCGTTGTTTTGATTTGACATTTTGGGCAATGAAAATGAGCGGTTATTTATTTCAAGATATCGTACTAAAAGTGTTTTTGGTGAGATGGTATCTTGTCGTCGGAGAGTTATCTAATCAAGTATACAGTGATAAAATTGTAAATTCTAAGATACCAATAGAATCGATTCTTGATGGTCTTGATGAAATAACAGAGCCTGAAAACCTATCAAAAAACAAACTCCCAAAAAGTATCAAGGAGATCTCAGAGGCTTCACGCAATGAAATTCTTTACCACACCTGGAGTGTTGAGTGGATAAAGGTGAGATCAATATACATCAACCTTATAAATGGTATTGCTCGGAAGTATCACCCCGACTCCGAACAGCCAATTTACGAAGTAAAACTTTTTGAGCTATTAACAAGTGGTCTATATCTATCCGAACAAATTTCTTCCATTCAAAACTATCCTTTTGTAAACAAAATTCTCGATCTAAGAGTTTCTCACGCATTAATGACTAAAGAAGCAACTAGTTTTTTAATGAATAGCCAAGTGTTGTTTTGGGTTAAAAAATATAAGCTAAGATATATCTTCAAATATTCTTTATTATTATTTAAGGTAATACAAAAAAAGCATCCTGCTCTCCTTTTTAAAGATTTTGCTTTTACCCTCGCCGGAGAAGGTTGTAAACGTTGGCTCTATCTTTATTTACATGACAAAATCACAGAGGAAGCAAATACGCTTTATAAAATCTCCCAAAACCTATCATCTAAAAGATACTAACTAAGATCTTCATATTTGAAATTAATCTTCTTAATGCTTAATAACTTGGTAAAGCTTTCATCTGTATGCAATAAAACTACTAACTCACCGCCTAAAACCACACGATGATTTTATCTCTCTCGTCTCTTAATTTTGCAGTCATAAATGGCTGACAAGAGCTTGTATTTGGTAAATAATCCTTTATTTATCAGCTCTTAACCAGCCCTAATTGACATTGATATTCATTGACAATAACTTAATAATAATGAATACTATTATCAATAAGACCTTTTTAAATTTTATTCCTCATTTTTTGGGTTAAGAAATGAAAATCGAGCCATCGATTAAGATCGAAGAGGATGACATTATCTGTAATTGCTTTCAGGTCACTGAAAGTACGATTCGATCTCATATTTCAAAAAATGATTTTAAGCAAGTAGAAGACGTAACTTCATCTTGTGAGGCTGGGGGAAATTGCGGTTCGTGCCATATTCTCATTCAACTATTCATTGATCAAAATAAACATCAGAAAACATCAAAACAAATTCCTAAATCTGAGGCATTAAAATCAAAAAATAATAATGGGCGATTTTGGGGAAAGCTATTGCCCAACTCATGATTGATCAAGGTCAACTGCTGCTGCTGAAAACATATTTTTAAAACTTTCAAATTTTTTTTAATAGTTTTTGTTAAGTTTAAAGTCTAACTTAAATTTGAAACATAGTTTTTTGTTCAAAACATTATCCTAATTGATTTTTTAAATAATATTAAGCTAGCAACCTTCAAATAAATTAAATGAAGTTAATATGAAAAACAAAGACGGCTTCTCAAGATCGAGCCTAACAAAACAAACCTTTATTTTTTTTATTTTATTATTTTTTTTTATAATCACCCTACCCTTTTCAGCATCAGCTAAAAAGATTCCCGAAGCAGAAATCAATAAAGTCAAAAAAGTTGTCATGATGCTTAATATTTTGCCAAATGAATACGAAATCGCTATTAAAAATGGGAAGGTTGTTAATGCCGCAGAATACGAAGAAAGCCGCATATTTCTGGAACAATCTTTTGAGAGATACCAAAATATTATTGGCTATATGCCAGATAAAAAAAATGCAGATGATCTTAAAACAAAGTTTAAAAGCCTTAGAGCCGACATAAAAAATAAGAACGATCCGAGCGAAATAAAAATATCTGCTAATGCAATTAGCTCTCAATTATTGAGGGAATTGGGTATTGAAATTAGCAAATCTCCCACGCGAGCAATTAATCTCCAGAATGGTCAACGAATTTTTAGAGCTAGTTGTTCTATATGTCATGGTTTGGCGGGAGATGGAGATGGACCTCTTGCCTCTAAGGTTGACCCAGTACCAGCCGTTCTTTCTAACCCTGAGATAACAGGAAATAACCACAGTACAGCGTATGACAACTTTCAAGTAATCTCTGTAGGAATAGCAAATACAACTATGATGGCTTGGTCAGAAATTCTTCCAGAAGAAGATTTATGGGATGTTACCTATTACATTCGAACATTTTCAAATAAAAATTTGGAACTACCTACTGTCGCAACGATATTAAAAATATCCGAAAACTCAGATTCCACAAAACAGGCAGTCGCGGATGTGATCGCGGTTTTAAACCAAAGTATAAAAATCTATAAAGCAGGTGAAGTTGAATCATCAGCTGAACTTGCGTTCGATGCCTATCTAAACTACGAAGGTATTGAGACCGCTCTAGCAACAAAGAATAAAGAATTAGGGCTCCGTCTCGAGTCTTCTTTTGGCCGCTTGCGTGCTGAAATTAAAAGAGGTGCTGATTTAAGCCATATAGAAAAAATCAATCAAGGTATCCAAAGTGACCTACAAAAAGCTCAAACCATTCTTGAAGAAAAGGTTGGTTTTACAGGTTTGTTCCTTCAGTCATTTTCAATAATTGTTCGCGAAGGATTCGAGGCAATATTAATAGTTGCCGCATTAATTGCTTTTCTTGTGAAGTCAAAAAATAAAGAAAAGGTTAAAATAATTTATCAAGGAGTGATTATTGGAATTGGTGCGAGTTTTATAACCGCATATATTATCCATGAAGTTCTTAATATAAGCATGGCTAATCAAGAACTTCTAGAGGGTTGGATTATGTTAGTAGCAGTTGCCGTTTTATTCTGGGTCAGTTATTGGTTGCTTACAAAGATAGAAACGCAAAAATGGCAAAGTTATATCACTGGGAAGATGACTCAAGCAATAACAACGGGAAACGTTTTTGCCTTAGGCATGGTTGCCTTTCTTGCAGTATATCGTGAAGGGTTTGAAACGGTTTTATTTTATAAAGCTTTATACCTATATGCTGGAGAAGTGAGTAACGGCATCATCCCCGGTTTTTTAGCTGGTTGTATCTTTCTTGTAATTATGTTTTATCTAATTAATAAAATAGGAGTTAAAGTACCAATTAAATGGTTTTTTGGATTTACTAGTGTTTTACTTTACTTTATGGCATTTACCTTTATGGGTAAAGGTCTCCATGAACTTCAAATGGGGGAGTCTCTCTCTTTAACACTAGCAGAGTTTGCTCCTGAAATTCACTGGTTGGGAATGTATCCCACCTGGGAAACTTTTATCGGACAAGCTCTTCTCTTGATAATATTTGCCGCTGGGGTCCTTTATACTTTCGTGATTAAGCCTGAAGTCGATTCCAAAGATTTACTAGAAGAAACAAACCATATCCAAAATGATATTGGCTTTGTTCATGATCTAGCAGAACATATTTCCGATCATGCCCAACGTTGCGAAACATATCTTAAAGACACCAAAGACAAAGACCTGAAAGAACTTTCTGGCCACTTAAAAGAAATAGATTTACAAGTTCATGAGTTGTCGGATCACGTTCGTTCTCTAGAGGAAAAACTAATCGACGGATATGAACGATTGGGCTTTGCCATTATGCCGAAGAAAAAAGGACAAAAATCTCCTTGAGTATCTTCTATTTCAAACGAACCCGGACTCTCCACAAGTGGTTGGGTTTGGCCTGTTTTCTTTTTGTAATCGTTCTATCAGTTTCCGGCATCCTGTTGATGCATACAGACTCGTTAGAACTTAGCAAACGGATGGTAGGAGGAGAGTTTCTTCCCGAAAAATATTTTTATGTGGCTGGAACAAATCGACCCATTCAATCCCTTGCTTATATCGCGGACAAGAAACAACTCGTACTTTTTGCAGGAACGGGTCATGGTTTATTTCGCTCAATTGACTCAGGAGAAAGTTGGATTGAATCAAAGCAAGGGTTATTCAGTCAAGATATTAAAGCACTAGCAGTCGACCCAAAGGACCCTCAACTAATATACGCAGGCACTCCTAAAGGAATCTTCAAATCTGAAGATCAAGGTGAAAGCTGGAGTGAGTGGTTTGATCAGGCCAGTGGTTTAACAAGTGTTTTTATTAACGATCTTCTAATTAATCCCAATCAAACCGAAACTCTTTACGCCGCTACTCAAGAAGGCCTATTCATTTCATATGATGGAGGAGATTTATGGGAACCTGTGGAAAATATTATTTCTACAGACAAGAATATACAAACCATTCAGTTTTCAGCTTCTTACCCTGATCAGTTAATCATAAACACAAAAAATAGCATTTTTAGAAGCACCGAAAATGGAAAGTTTTGGGAAAGAAAGTGGGCCGACATCCCTAAAGAAATTTCAAGTATCATAACTCTCAAAACCTATCCTGAATTCATTTTTATTGGAACTAAAAATGGTTTTTATAAATCATTCAACGGAGGCCGAAATTGGATCAAGGATAAAAATAAAAGTTTAAAAAAAATTTTTTCAATAGCTACAGACACAAAGAAAACCCCTGGTATTTATGTAACTTCTAAAAAAGGGCTATTTTATTCGAATAATAGCGGTGACACGTGGGTGGAAATCACACCAAATAAAAATAATATTGAGCAAGAAAAAAAGTTAGAAATAGCCCAAATTAATAAATTTATAGCTATTACTCCTTCCAAAAACCATGCTTCAATTCTCCTTGCAGGATCTGAGAAAGGATTATTTATTTCAAAAAAAAAGGGGGCCCTTTGGAGTTTTGTCAATTTAGGAGAATCTGGAAATACCGTTCCAAAAAAAGATTTTAAAATGGACCTTGGTAAGTTAGTTACAGAAATCCATACAGGAAGATTTTTTGGGTCCTATTTTTATTGGCTGGTAGACATAGCCACTATTGGAATGATCGGCTTAGCTATTTCTGGGTTAATGATTATTTCTAATCGCAAAAAAATCAAAAAAACCAAACTTTCTAAAAACAGAACTCTGGGCGAGGAAACAGAAATTGATCAGACAATCGATATGTCAGAATCATTTAATGACGAAGATATTCATGATATGGCCAAGCATATAAACATACATCTTGAAAAATGCAAAACTTTATACAAAAGTCAAAAGACAAAAGAAGACTCCAATAAAATCTATGAGCATATTTTAACTCTCGACACAAAAATTCAACTCATAGCAAAGCAAATAAAAGATTTTTCTACAATGTCACAAAATAACACGACATCAACTCAGCCTTTTCACGACGATACAAGTCAACCGTATGACCAAAAAGAAAACCTAAAAAATTAAACATCATACAAATATATTTAATTTTTATAACTTAAAACTTACTACGAAACAATGATCAACATACCTCACAACATATTTAATCTTTTCAAGGTCCGTAATTTCAATCAGGTATTTGCCTTCAGTCTGATTTCTTTTTTAATTTTTCCCACTTTCTCCTTCGCTGAAGAAGAAGAGAAGTTTAAACTTCAAGTACTCCTCACAAAAAAACAGGCTTTTGAAATAGCTTTTCCTGGTGCAGACGAAATTAAAAAAGAAAGGCTTTGGCTAGATAAAGAGCAAATTAGTGCAATAGAAGAAAATTTTATGCACAAAATCTATGAGACTAGGTTTACTTTTTATACTGGAATTAAAAATGGGAAATCCATGGGATCCATGCTAATTGATAACATTATCGGAAAAGCATTTCCAATTACATTCATGACGGTTCTCAATACAGACGGAACGGTTCGCGATGTAGAAATAATGGTCTACAGAGAACCCCAAGGATGGGAGGTTAAATATAAAACTTTTCGTAGTCAATTTTACGGGAAGGACTCTTCTTCAAACCCAGCTACAATTTCCTCTATTAGTGGCGCAACTCTATCCGTAAATTCTGTTAAAATGGGCGTTTACAAAGCCCTTGCAGCTTATAAAGTTCTATACCTCGATAAATAGGAACCAGTTTTAATGCTCCTTGCATATTTTTTTCTATTAAACTTATTAAATGTAATAAAAATCAATAGTCTTTAATTTCTTATTTTCCATAAATACTTCGCTAAGTATATACTTTCTAAATCATTCTTCATTTTTAATAGAGCCCAAACTATAGCCATGTCTCTATTGTTTTAGACTTCATTCTTTTCTAAAAATATGAACAAAAAAAAGCTTGTTGTTATAACAGGAAACCAGTTGGCACATAAATATTTTCTCCAACAACTAGGCCTTCACTTTAAATTATCTGCGGTTTTTTTTGAAAGTTTTCAATACCAAGATCCGCCTTTTAAGTCTAATAGGGAAAAAGTAATCTGGGATGAATTTTTTTTGAGTCGCCATAAAACCGAAAAATCACTATTGCAAGTTTGTGAAAAGAACCACACATTGAACAAACCAAAAATATATACCATTAAAAAAGGCTATTTAAACAGTGATAAAACACTTGAACTCATCAAACAATTCAGCCCAGATCAAATAATTATTTTTGGTACCAGCCTATTAGGGTCAAACTTTCTTGACTTGTATCCGAATCAAATTTTGAATCTTCACGTTGGCTTATCTCAATTTTATCGAGGTTCTTTCTGCAACTTTTGGCCTATTTATGATTTAAAACCGCATCTTTTAGGAGCAACTGTACATTTTATTAGCAAGAGAATAGATGGTGGCAATATTGTTATTCAGGACACAATTGAAATAGATACAAATGATTCTGACTTCGTTTTAATGACTAAGCCAATTATTTTAGGAACCCGGCTTATGATAAAAGCTATTAAAAAAAGCAATAACGACTTAGCAAAAAATGGATACTCACAAGGCAATGGGAAACTCTATCAAATTAAGGACTTTACCCCAAAAGCTATAATTAAAGTCAAAAACCTTGTTAATTCAGAAAAATTAAAAACAAAACTAGAAAATGCCTACTTAGAATAATTATTGGTTTTCTTTTCCCATTCAAAATATTTATTTTATCTAAAACATATTTGAATGTCTGATATTACAAGCATAAACTGTAGAAAGAAATTACCCTCTGAATCGACTGATTTTAATTTGAACGTGAAGCAAAATAATTTAAAATCATTTATAAGTATCGCATTACTTTTAACCAGCACTCTTTTGCATAGTGTCAGCGTTGCTAATCAACCAAATGATCTTAACAAAAAGGCTTTTAATTTTCTTGTTCAGGGAAAACTAAATGTAGCAATCCAAACTTACCTCAAAGTCCTAAAAATAAAACCTGATTCTGCCGAAACGCATCATTACTTAGGTTTACTTTATTTTCAGGTTGGGATGGGTGCTAAAGCAATAAACCATTTTCATAAAGCCAAATTACTATACAAAAGCCGTACTGATCAAAAATCAAATTCCAATCTTAGTATTATTAAAAATAATCTAGAAAAAGCCTATAAAGAACTCGCTCTAAACCCTGAGGATTTTTCAGTTGAAACATTGGCACCTGCTACTCAAGGCTGGAAACCCTCCGGGATTGGTTTTTTTATTGGAAAACAAGGGTACCTATTGACTACCGCTTCATCAACCCAAGGAGGAGAAAAGTTCCGGATAAGATTTTCAAATGGGAAGACAGAGCCTGTGATACTAGTTCGAGAACTTATTGTATACAAAATTTCGATTCTAAAAATAATTAATACTAAAAAATACTTTCTTAAATCTTTAGAATTTGAAAATAACCCGCATTTTGAAAAAGGTAATACTGTTTATACAATGGATTTTTCAAAATTACAGAACCCAAACCCTTCTATGTACAAAGGAGTAATTGTTAAAGAAAATGCCCTTGAGAACAGTGATAAGATGGTTCAACTAGATCTAACGCTTGCTGAAAACAGAAATGGAGGCCCTTTATTCAACAAAAGCGGTAATGTAATTGGATTGTTACTGGGGAAATCTATAGCAGAAAAGTCATTTTCTTATTTAAAGAACACGTCTGAGAATTCTAGCTTTGCCGTTAAATCTTCCTATCTAAAAAAAATTATGCCCCAACCTCCTAATAAAACAAATAAAGGTATGACCATGAACTTGAACCTCCATTCTGGAATCAATGTGAAAAATATTTCCAAAGCAGCGATCAATAATTTTGTCTTTTTGGATATTTTTAATTAGATGGCACCTAATCATACTTCAAACCAGTTCTATTCGAAGCCAATATTTTTATTTTCATGGACTTGCTTTTTTTCAAGCTTGTTAGTAATTATTTTCCAAATAATTTTTATAACTCCCGCCCTATGTCAGGATTCATCGCTTATAGTCCGACTATCTGGAGACATCAATTATCCTGGAGATTTATCAGTCATTAGTAACACCATTAAACTTAAAAAAGTTTGTTTCCTTGGGGTAGATGCCAAAGGAAAAATTGACAAGGAATTTTTAAGGTTAATTTCCAGCCAAAGAATACCTGAAGGTAACTATAAAATTGTCCCACCTTTACCCATTGAAAAATGGCCGGTCAACCGCTTTGTAAAAAATGGAGCATTGCGTTTAAAGATTATTGATGGACCTGGGCTAAGCATCCTACATTCTTCCAATAAACAAGGCATTGTCATCCACGGACGTGATTTCTACCCTATATTAGATGGAATTTTAAAAAATAAAACAATGATCAGTTTTTACAATGATCAACTATTTGAAGGGCTAAAAAAAAATTGGGGACCTCTTCGTATTTCAAATTGGGATATGGGAAGACTAGCGGACTCTTGGATAAAGATTAATCGAGTGGCGATAAACTGGAAAGTAAAAGTTGTCAAAGTAATTCCACAGGAAATAAAAAGCTTTTGCAAGCCTCCTATAACCAAACGGACTCCAGACTAGCGTTGCTCATTATTTTTCTGTAAATTCACCTAATGCAAACAAAGGTTTTCTAACAAAGTTATTTCAAGAATATAGTTTTCTGACTTGAGCAGCGTATCCGTTATAAAGCATAGTTTTTTCTTTTTTTGCGCTTCCTAAAGGTAATTCAAAACGTTGATCCCATTTTGCGTATGGAACAGTGGGCTCAACATTTGCCCAGAAATCATAATCCAACGGAGAAACCGTTTGCCAAAATGTACGAGGTGGTTCCTTAACGAATTCTATAGCCTCGATTGACTTAATACTTTTAAAACCATATTTCCATGGGACAACTAGGCGTATAGGTGCACCATTTTGTGGGTTCAATTGATGTCCGTACATACCAATTGCTAAGAACGCGAGATTGTGCATTGCTTCGGACATACTCAGACCCTCAACGTAAGGCCAAGGCTCCCAAAAACGATTTTTCTGTCCCGGAGCTATATTTGGATCAATAAATGTTTTGAACTTAACATACCGTGCAGTTGATAAAGGGTTTGAAAGCTTTATTAACTCTCGTAGAGGAAAGCCTGACCAGGGAATAATTGCTGACCAAGTTTCTACACACCTTAGCCTATATACCCGTTGCTCAAGAGGCATTAACTGAATAATTTTATCGACACCTAATGTCTTTGGCTTATGAACCAAACCCTCTACTTTAACTGTCCACTGTTGGACTTCTAATTTTTTTGCTAAAAAGGAAATATCAGCCTTGTTGGTTCCGAATTCATAAAAATTGTTATAACGGGAAGTTAGGTTCTCTGAAGTTATATTATCTTGGAAGTCAATAAGGTTTTTCTTATTCTGTCTAGTAATTTTACTAGAGGTCAAATTTTCAGCAACAGCTCCTGTTGGATTGAAAAAATTTGAGAGTGCACTGAATGCCACAATATTACTCCCTAGTTTTCCGAAATTCTCAATAAACTTTCTCCGATTTAAATATATTTCTTCAGAGGTAGTGTCTTTTTCTGAAATATCCCAGCCTGAGGAAATCTTAATTCCAAACATTTCAAAATCCAAGTCTTAGTAGTTAGAATTATAAACCTAAACTCTCATTTACTGCAAAACATCCCATGCACAACGAAAACCAATAGAATTTAATTTAATCTCTGGATTCAGTTTGAAACGCATACCTACATTTATATAATAAGCGCTGTTATACCAACTTCCGCCACGAACTATTTTCTCGTTAAACAGAATTGCTTTTCGCTTTTCTATTTTTGTTTTAGCATAAAACGAAAACCAATCGTCAACCCACTCCCAAACGTTTCCGCTCATATTATACAAACCAAATCCATTAGGTTGAAATGACTTCACAGTTTTTGCCCCAAATTTAAAGTTGTTTGCAAAGTTACTCTTTGACTGGTCAGAAATCTTTCCAAAAGAATAGCGGTATCCGGCTGGCCCTCTTGCAGCTTTTTCCCATTCTGCTTCGGATGGTAGGCGTGCATTTTTCTCCCTACAGTAAGAAATGGCTTCATGCCAGTTGACCATTGTTACTGGACATTGATCGCAAGATGAACTTACACTTCGTTTATGCCTTGGTTGAAACATTTCAAATTCTTCATTACTCACTTCGAACTGGCTGATTCTAAATTCTTTCAAAAAGACCTTATGGACAGGGAGTTCAATTTCTGTCCCTTCTTCTGTGCCCATTAAAAATTCTCCTGCTGGGATTAGAGAGGTATTTTCATATATCTCCATAGAATGAGCTAAGTGAATCTGAATTAAAAAAAAGACTGCACAAACAAAAAAGGTTTTTTTATTTTTTCTCATTACGCTATAAAATGCTTCCAAGATGCACTAACGAAATTTTAAAATCTGCCAAAAGCTAACCATTTTATTTGAATTCATTTCTTTTTTATTTCCATCCCATAAAGCAAAAGCTAGAACTACTTGAGCCTT
>CAZOYP010000057.1:0-16493 GCA_964584125.1 uncultured Nitrospinaceae bacterium
GAATGGGATAAGGCGAAAGATAAAGATCCATGGGTAAGCCATCAAAAGTTGGCGGGGGCATTTCTTCGAAGCGTAGCTCAACTCTTTCTTCATTTAACTCAATTTTCCCATCTTCATAAAAAAGTAGATTAGGGACCTCTTTGAGCGAGGAGCCATTTTTAAGTGTTGTTAATAAGCGGTGTAAAGGTTCCTCTCCTTCGAATGTGACTATGCTGTGGCAGAATTCTTCGAAAAATTTGGGTTGGTCTGTAAGTTGATTGGCGTTAACACTAAAAATTGGGCCACCAAGCGTGATATGTAGATGGGGGTATTTTTCCTTGAGCAATCGAGCCAAGGTCAATCCAGGTAGAATTTGAGAAATTCCAACTATAGAAATCCCGACTAGATTATAGTTTTGCCATGATTCAGAAGCAAGTAATACATTCTCGTAAAGGTTAATAAAGGGGTTAACATCTTTATTAATAGAGAACTCGGCGGCGCGTTGGGTTGATTCTTCTCCACGGGTCCCACTTTCAAAGGTAGATAGTGTGAAGATGGAAGGGGAATATGCATCGGACACAAGCTTCAAAGCTGATTTGATTATTACGTCTGCTTGCGTGTATGTATTAAAATCAAAAAAACGCTCAGGTGTTCTCATGACCTCTTTTGCGTCATTTACTCCCGATATAATAGTGGGAGCAAACTTCACCCCTGTAGATAAAACGTCCATCAGAGATTTTTCCTTGAACGAGAATGATTTTTTCTCTTTAAGGACAAGAAGGCGATTTTCCATTTTTGAGACTATTTTTTCAAGAAAAGCAGGGGACAAAAAGTGATCGTAGGATTCGATATTAAAATCCCTTTGTGTCACATCCCAGTTTTTTCCCCTGAGATAGGCGCACAGATAGGCTGTACTTAGATAAGGCTGAGTGGGGTACCACTGAGCTGGGAAAACAAGTAATGATTTCATTATACATATGGTATCACCACCATTCGTTCGCTTCAATCCAAATAGGTAATTGTAAAAAATCAAAAATTTTTATAAAAAAGGGTAGATTTTTAGGGTAAAAATAAGTTCAAAAGATGGGGAGAAAATCCATTTGACATCAAATTCACTCAAAGTATAATCAAAGACTTACATTCAAAAACATAGAAATCCATTACGTTTTCTGGTAACCCTTGGGTTTTGATCAGGTTTTTAGGTTATGGGTACCTAATGAATACATGCTTTCAGTCTGATAATTTAGAGGTGTTTCATGCTAGTTAGTAAAATTATGAAGGTCAATTTAGTTTTATTTTCGGTATTTCTATCACTTTTTGTAATACCAGTTGATGCGAAAACTGGTTCGGGTAAAGCGACAGAAACAGAAATTTCTCTGGTTGACGGCATTACGCTGGATAAAAAGGGGAATATCTATATCGCAATGCGTGAGCATAATATAATTAGTCGAATTGACACCAAGGGTATGATGTCTCGCTATGTGGGTTCAGGTGGATCTGGTTTTTCAGGCGATGGAGGACCTGCTATTAAAGCCACTTTAAAGACTCCGGCGGGTTTAGCTTTTGATCTGGAAGGGAACCTTTATATTGCCGATCGTGAAAACCACAGAGTGCGTAAAGTAGATAAGAGGGGTAACATTTCTACTTTTGCCGGGATTGGTAAGGCAGGTTTTTCAGGCGATGGTGGCCCAGCAGTAAAGGCAAGCCTAAACTTACCCTCTGGGGTAGTAGCTGATAAAGGAGGGAACTTATATATATCCGATCGTTCTAATGACCGTATTCGGGTTGTGGACAAAAAAGGAGTTATTAGAACATATGCCGGTAGCGGTGTTGCGGGTTTTCAGGGTGACGCCGGTCCAGCACTTCAGGCTCAGTTAGACAAACCTTTTGGTATAACCCTTGATAAAATTGGAAATTTATATATTGCTGACCGTAATAACAATCGCGTTAGGAAAGTATCGCTTGAAGGCATTATTACTACCGTAGCTGGAGATGGGGGTTTTTTCTTTATGGGGGATAATGGCCCTGCTTACCGAGCTAGTGTTGCAGCGCCAACCGGAGTGTCTGTTGATAGCAAGGGAAATCTTTACATAGCCGACCGAAATAACAACCGCATTCGCGTAGTAGATAAACTGGGAATGATACGAACTGTAGTGGGTACAGGGCAGCAAGATTATAACGGCGACTCAGAAGCTGCTAGGGAGACTAACCTGTACCTTCCTTTTGCTCTTACGGTTGATTCAAGTGATAAGCTTCTAGTTGTTGACCGCTCACATTATCGTATTCGACTTATTGATCCTAAAGACGGTCAGGTGGAAACTGTTGCTGGTAATGGCGTAAAACTTTTCGCCGGCGATGGTGGTCCTGCTACTGGTGCGACACTGAGTTTCCCGCATGGTATGAGCGTAGACAAAAATGACAACCTGATTTTTTCTGATAAAGGGCATTTTCGAATCCGTAGAATAACTCCGGAGGGGATCATTAATACTGTTGGAGGGAATGGGATAAGGGGAAATGTTGGAGATAATATTCCCGCTCTTGAGGCTAATTTTTACAATGTTACAACTATTGCTCAAAATCCCAAAGGTGAAATGTATATGTCTAGTCCTAGCGGTTTTGTTAGCCTTATTAGAAGGCTTGATGCGAAGGGATTCGTTCATGACTTTATAGACACTGCTAACCCAAAGTATCTTGAATCAATCAAAAAATCAAAATACAAGGGTTTAGTTCAGACAGGGGCAGTTGCAACTATCACTCAGTTTTCAGATATTGTGTTTGACCCTAAGGGCAATTTATTTGTTAGCGATCGCTTGAATCACCAGATTAGGAAAATTGATACAGATGGGAATATTTCTACAATTGCCGGGACAGGAGATTCTGATCATGATGGCGATGGTGGGCCTGCACTTGATGCAACTTTCCGTGACCCGAATGCTTTGGCATCAGATAAGGATGGCAATATTTATGTTGCAGACACCGCAAATAATTTGATCCGAAAAATTGATACGAACGGTATGGTTACAACTTTTGCTGGTAATGGGGAGCATACGGATTCAGGTGATGGAGGTCCAGCTTTGAAGGCAGGCATTCGATCTATGGATGATATAGAATTTAGCCCTCAAGGCGAGTTGCATATTTTGGGAACTAACACGCACAAGGTTAGAAAAATCACTAAGGACGGGAAAATAATGACTGTTGCTGGGAAGGGATATGCAGGATTTTTTGGGGATGGTGGGCCGGCTACAAAAGCAATGTTGAAAAATCCTGCTGCGATAAGTTTTGATTCGAAGGGTAACTTGTACATTGCAGATATGGGTAGTAACCGCATTCGCAAGGTGGACACCCAGGGAGTTATTACAACATTTGCCGGCACGGGTTCTTTTGGTTGGGGGCGTACAGGGGAGACAGTTGAAATTTACTTACAGAACTTTCCATAAAACTCAAAAAAAACTTTAAAAGTTATATTTTAGACTAAATTTTTAATCCAAATCTTTTGGAGAACAGTATATGTTTAGATTGGTTTTTATATTAATTTTTACAACTTGGATGATATCAGGATTCAACACCACATCACCCGCTTTGGCGGCTGATGCTGATGAATTTTCTGAGGTTCTTAAAAAAATAGACAAATTAGTATGTACCAATCCAGAGAAAATAGGTCAGTATTATAGTTCCGAGTTGGTTATTATGATTGACGATAAACGTGCTTTACTTGAAAACCGTATTAAGGATTATCGGCAAATGATGTCCGAATTACTTAAAATGAAGTGTAAGATTAAGCGTAAGGTTCTTGCTAGTAAGAGCGGAAAAAAGGTAGGCTATATATTAGCAGACGAACAAATCAGTGTGACTGCAGACAATGTGCATATAGATGAGCGTCAGCATAGCGTTTGTAGCTATATGTTTTCTAAGGAAAAAGATGGCTGGAAGGTGAGTTTGGAGCATTGCTCGAGTTTGCCGGATTATTCCATTCGACCTGGTGAGGACGCCCTTTATTATTTCCACAACCCAGTTTATTAAATCGCTTAGGTTGTAATTATAGTGAGTTTTATTTGCTTGTCCCGATTAAGAAAAAAATAGTTGTTAGATATGTTGAGTATCCCTTCCTTTGGCGTAATGCCCAGATCATGCTAAAGTTTTTTTTATGATTGATTCAGTCCTCTTGATTTTTTTAATTTAAAGCTAACTCAAATAATGCGAATTCTTTTATCTGAGTTCATTTTTTTCTTATGAATAGGATCCTGTATAAATGGATTATATTATTGATTATATTTACTTCCTCGTTGTCATTGAGCTTTGCTCAATCTGAAAAGCAAAATCAAACTCAAGCATTCCAGCATGTTTTGACAGAGGAGAAAACCTTGCCTTCTACCGAATTACATTTATTAGAAATACCTGATGAGTTGGATGAGATATCAGTAACAGGGGTTTTGCCTGATTATCCCTGGGTTCGTGTTTCAGGGTATCGTGGATATTTGAGAGAAAAATGCGTGTTCTGTCATGGGGGGATTTCGCAAATTGGGAAGTCGCATCCGCTGAGTTTTGGTTGCACGGTTTGTCATGGTGGAAACGGTGATTCTGATGTCAAAGAGTTAGCTCATTCAACACTTATTTATGATCCAGAAGCTAAGACGGGAAAGCGAAACCCCTCAAGCTTTAGTGTGGTTGATAAAACTTGTGGCCAAGCCTATTGTCACTCTGGGCATTCACAAAAAGATCGTAACCATATAGAAAGAGTCAAAAAATCCATGATGGGTACTCTTGCCGGGATGATTTCTGGTTTGCGCTATCAATGGGGTGCGCAAGGAAATCGAGGATCAAAATACGGGGTGCACGCAATACAAGATAAGGATGGTGAATCACCTTCGAGTGAAGGCGCATTATTAGAGTTGGGCGAGTTACCACTTTTTAGTCATGGAGAAAGGAAGTCTGTTATCGAAGACCACCATGTATCTCAACATATTGGAGACCGTATACTCAAAGATAAATGCTTCCAATGCCATATAGATTCCCCAGGTGAACCGGGAAGCTTTCGTTCTCAAGGTTGTGCTGCTTGTCATTTTACTTATGCAAAGGATGGGTTGTATAAGGGGGAGGATTTCACCATTTCCAAAACAGAGCCGGGGCACCCTCAAAAGCATAGAATGACAACTCTTACACCTGATTTGATTTGCAGGCAATGCCACCAAGGCTTTCAGGAGCCGAGACCTGGTATTTCAATTCAAAATAACTTTAGAGACGGGAATGTGACAAAAAAATCGATTAATTATTTTCCAGGTTCTGGAAAAATCAGGCAGGATATTCACTCTAAAGCAGGACTAGAGTGCATTGATTGCCACACTCAATTTGATATCATGGGTGATGGCAATATTTATTCTAAACAACACCAAGCGGTCGAAATTAAATGCGAAAGCTGTCACGGTGATGCTGATACTCGTCCACTAATTGCACAGATAAAAGACCCTATCGATCGAGTAATCCGTCTTGCTCGCTCTTATACAGGCTGGAGCAATTCAATCGGAGATTGGATGGTTATTTCCTCACGTAATAGAAAACTGTCGAACGTAAAAGTTAAACAAGGCAGAATCGTTACCTTGGGGAAACGTACTGGCAATGTCTACCAAACCCCATTGACCATAGATGCTCTTGAGAGCCACGGGATACCAGGTCATAAAAATAAGCTTGAGTGTACTTCTTGCCACTCTCAGTGGGTTCCAAACTGTAAAGGTTGTCATTCGACCTTTATGTCTGGGCAGGTAGATATGAATAAGTCGTTGACGTCTGATTTTAATAAAAGATTTGATGTCGAGTCTCCTTCACTTATGTTAGGCCCTCGTGGGAAAGTAGTTCCAATGTTCACCCCAGAAAGGCGTTTGTTGAATATATTTGACGAGCAAGAAAAATTTATCCCGATCATGAGAGACAATGGAGATACTACAGGCATTTACCGAGAATGGTTATTTACGAATCCCCATGGATATCCAGGGGGACGTTTAGCTTATGCAATAAACCCTCATTCGACAGGTAAAAAAGTTCGATCATGTGCATCATGTCACATGTCTTCTAGTGCTCTGGGGTTAGGTGATGGAGATATTCATATAGGGCTCAATTCATCTGGCAAGGACGATACTGTTTTGCCATTAAATAGAACAGATATATTATCAGGTCGCTCACAACTCGCACCTAAAGCAAGGTTAACTATGCGTGGAGAACCTCTGGCAGGTATTAGTCAATCTAGTGCTAGGCTTTTTAGCCAGGGGGAAATTAATCGGATCTTTAAAGTGGGCAATTGTCTTCCATGCCATGATCAATATGACGATCCAATTTATAAAGATATGAAAAAAAGCTATTTATTTGAAAAAACTATGAGCCATCGAAATTTAAGAAAACGTATTTTAGATCAAAAATGATTATTAAGAAAAAAAAATTATGGGTCCTTCTTTTCGTAGCGGGATATTCCTTTTTATGCGCTTCGCAATTATTTGCTCAGGAGGAGTCATCATTTTGGGACAGCTTTCTTAGTTCTCCTCCTTCCATAGAAGACCCTACTGAAGAAGATCTTCCTTTCGGGATTGAAAAGGATTCTAAAACTTATAATCCAGTTTTAGAGGGCAAAGATTCTATAAAACCAGAACGAATTGATCCTAGGGTTTCAAGCCAAGGTGTGATTAAACCTTCTTACAGAGACTCTTTTATAGAAAGTGAAAGCTCAGTAAAGTCTAAACGAGTTGATACACAATCTTTAGATGAAAATACAGTTGAGGTACATTCTAGTCAATCGAGCCTTGAAGAAGAAAACTTAGTCGAGTCTCCAGCGACTATTCCTAGGGTTTTGGATAAGAGTATGGTTGTCGTTCCCCCTCGAGAGAAGAAGAAATTTTTAGACGCTGGAGATTTTCGTGATCCTTTTAAGTTTGTAAGAAAAGAGAGAGAAAGTGTGGGAGAAGTTGTCAAGCCAGGTGTGACTATAGATGGGATTCAATTCAGGTCATATAATGATTCTGATTTATTTCTTGAGAAAGTATACCGAGATTCTCGTTTTCGCATTAGAGATGTTTTTGGCAAGGTTGATCATCTAGAAGGTAGTGGGTGTCTATATTGCCATCAAGGGATAGAGAGGATTAGCAAAAACCACAAATTTAGATGTACAAAATGTCACGAAGGAAACCGTAGAAAAAAAACTCTTCCTGCTGCCCACAAAAATTTAATTTCTAATCCATCTGACTTGGATTATGCCCCTAAATATTGTGGTAAGTGTCATGCGGATCAAATCGAACAAGTTGAAAAGTCCAACATGGCAACGGGAAAATCTGTAATTGAGATAACTCGTTATGCGTGGGGGGCTCAAGAAGAAAATCGTTATTCATTACGCCCAAAAGAAGAAGGTGAACGTTTTCTTCCCAGCCCATCTGAAGGAAAACCAGTTGATACATTTTTAAGAACCAAATGCATGCGATGCCACCTACAGAGTGAAGCACCTCATCGTCCAGGGGACTACCGAGCAGGGGGCTGTGCCGCCTGCCATATGATTTACTCAAATGATGGCCATACTTTGACTCAAGATCGTGCTATTCAATCTAAAGTAAGAAAAACTCAAACAGAAAGAAAAAGTAGGTTAAAAAGAAAATTTTCAACTAAGGGCTTAAAAAACTCTCGGGCCTATCCTGTCATGCATAAATTTACAAATGCCATACCGAGCGTTCAGTGCGAACACTGCCACAACGAAAACGGGATTGGCAATGAATTTGAAGGGCTGTTTTCTCCCGCCGCGCGCCCCAATGTTTCTTTTCAAAAAATAGGAGCAGACAAACCGGTTCTTTATGGCGCAGAACATCAATTTTTACTCCCTGATATTCATCGCGAACGGGGAATGCACTGTATTGACTGCCATGTTGCCTCAGATCTTAAGGGCGCTCCTTCTGATTCTGAATTACATTCAGGTGTTGAGATTAGATGTGAAGATTGTCACGGCAGTACTTTAAAAGAACCAACAGCAACTTTGCTTATTGAATCAGACCCAAAAACTAAACAATTGTTGGCTTCTAATGAGCTCAACCCAAATTTAAAGAGAAAAGTTGCTGTTGGAGATTCTGTTCTTGTCAATTCCGGCAGAGTACCACTTTCTCATGTTAAGAAGGAAAAAGATAATTGGGTTTTGTATTCAAGGGTGACAGGAAAAAAACATGTTATTCCATTACTAGTAGAAAAAAAATCAGTCGTAGCTCACAAAATCGACCGACATATGGAGGTCATAGAGTGTCATGCTTGTCATGCTAGGTGGTCAAGTGGGGAGTGGGGTATGCATGTGATCCGAGAGGAAAGTCTGGATTTGTCGAAATGGGAAGAATGGAATTTTTCTGACCCTACATTACAAGGAATGCTGTGGAATAAAGATCAAGGTAATGACGGAATGTTGGACTGGTTATCCGCTAAATGGATGAGTGATAAAATTTCGGGAGATACAATTCCTGGAGTTTTTATAAGCTTGTTTGCAGAAAAAGATTGGAATACGATGGTTCTGGGAAAAAATCATCGCGGTAAATATTCCATAATGAAGCCTCGCTATCAGTATTTTTTAACAGATCATAGTGACTCTTGGGACAATACTTTAAAAACTGGAGAAGTGCCGATTACTCAAAGTGGGAAACCAGGTTTAATTCTACTCCCGCATACTCCTCATACGATACGCACAACAGTTCGACCTTGTGAAAGCTGTCATGATAGTAAGATTGCTCTAGGTTTAGGCGATCCAAAAAGAAACATTATATTAGATTCTGAGTCGTTTTTTTCTATTTTAAAAAATGAAGGTATTATCCCCTCTAACTTTCAACCTAAACAAGTAATCACTGAGGATGGTGATCCAATTCAAAGTGTTTATCCAAATAGCCAGGCTCGTTTTTTAAATGCTGAGGAAATTGCAGCGATAAAAAATAAAAGTGATGTTTATAGAGCTTTTCGTTATTTAGATTTAAAAGCTCAAAGATTTCCACGTTTGCTAGCGAGAGAAGAATTCCTTTTTGATCAAAAGCATACGAAAAATGAAGAGTCTGTAAAGCAGCCAAAGCAAGAAACTTTATTTAAAGCCAATAAAAATAGTTTTATAACAGGCGAGCATGAGATTGGCCAAACATTAGGGGGAAACTTTAATAAAGAATCAATAGGAAGCGATATTATAATGGAATTTTCACCAAATAACTTCGATGCTTCTGTAGCGGGTGAAGCATTAAACTCTAAGGAAAATACTTCGATTGATGATTCTGAATACAATACCGAGAGGCTTGAATAGATGAAGTCATGTGTAAGCATTTTATTCTTAATATTTTTGGTGAATGTGCTGCCAGTTTGGGCAGAACCTGAAGAAATCAATAAGAAAGGGTGTAGAGACTGTCACCGGTTTTCGTTAAAAGAAAAACAATTGAACAAAGGATCGGACCTTTTTTATTCTGGTGATAAATTTCACAAAAGTTGGCTCCAAAAATTTTTACAATCTCCAGAAATCATTCATGAAATGAACTTTTCATCAAGCTTATATTTTCTTGAAGGGAAGTCTAAAAAAAACCAACTTCATGTAGCACTTACAAAGGATGAGACAAAAAGAATAGTGAGTTTTCTTATGAAGCTTCGTCTGCCAACATTAGAGATAGGAAAAGTAACCAAGGAATCATTGTCGAAAGGCGAGCGCGCTCGAACGAAAATTTTATTTGAGAGAAGCTTTGGCTGTATTTCTTGTCATAGGTCTTTGAATTTAGTAGGTAAGGTTCGCGGCGGTGTTTCTGGGCCTTCTCTGATTGATTCTAGCCAACGTCTTAAATCGGATTGGATTTTTCATTGGTTGAAAACACCTAAAATATTTAACTACGAGGGTCGTATGCCAAGATTTAATTTAGATGAAGAGACAGCAATTCTTATTACAAAATATATTTTAAGTATAAGTTCAAACCTTTAAAGAAGTAGGTCGATACTTTGTATAAAGTAATATTTTTGCAATCACTAAGAAAAACTATATCGGTTTTAATATTCCTGGGGTTTTTATTTTTTTTAGGTTGTGATTCGGAATCAAAAAAACCTCAACAGATTAAACCTCCAAAAACAGACAAAATGGATTCTGGTAATTTGCAGCCAGTGGTCGGATTAAATCCTGTGACAGATGAAACTCGTCAGTTGTATCAAAGATATTGCACCCAGTGCCATGGGGAAAAAGGACATGGCGATGGAATCAATGCACCCTATTTAGTGGTACCCCCTCGCGATCATACAAAAGCCGATTATTTAGAAACTCGTTCAGATCAACAGTTGTTTGATGTAATAAAGTTAGGCGGGCTAGCCGTGGGCCGTGCACCTTGTATGCCTGCCTGGGGAAACACTTTTGAGGATAAGGCGATTCATTCGCTGGTCAAATACATTCGTGAATTATGCGACTGCCGAGCTTTATGATTGGCTAGGTCATATCAAATGCCAAAATTTGGTATAATCCGTCAAAAGTTTTTGGATTGATAAATCAGGTCTGCTCTTTTAATTCGCACTTATTTTTTCTTTTAAAATTATGGTAGATATTACTGCTTTTAAAGGTGTGCTGTTTAACCAGGAAAAAACAGGACCCCTCAATCAGGTGACCGCTCCTCCATATGATGTGATTTCACTCGAACAACAGGATGAACTTTATAACAAAAATCCATATAACGTAGTTCGTTTGATTCTCGAAAAGGAATATCCGGAGGACGACGAGAAAAACAATCGATACACACGTTCGGCTTCAACATTTCAGAGATGGCTTGAAGATGGTGTTTTGGTTAAAGACGATAAACCTAGTTTTTATGTATATAGTCAAGAATATATTTATGAAGGTGAATCAGTTTGTCGAGTTGGGTTTTTCGCTCGTGTTAGAACAGAAGAATTTAGTTCAGGAAATATCTGTCCTCATGAGTTTACCCTTGCAAAAGCGAAACAGGATCGAATGAATTTACTGAAGTCATGCCGTGCAAATTTCAGCCCCATTTTCGGCTTGTTTTCTGACCCGTTAGGAAAGATAGATGCTATTTTAAGTCAGGAGATAAAAAATGAACCGTTAGCAGTGATTGAAGAAAATGGAATTATTAATAAGGTTTGGCGACTTAATGATGCTGAGAAATTGACATATATTGTGAAGGACTTTAAGGACAAGAAAATTTTGATTGCCGATGGGCATCATCGATATGAAACGGCGTTAAACTATCACAAAGAACATAAAAATGAGGTAGAGGACTCGGCCCATGCAATGATGTTTTTAACCAACTTGGAGGCCCAGTCTCTGACCGTTTATCCGATTCATAGGCTTATTAAAAGCCCTAAGCCTTTCGATGAGTCGGACTTTCTAAATAAAGTTAAGAATTATTTTTTCGTAGAGCCCCTTAGAGAAGATGTTGAAAAAAATAAAATTCAAGAGTCCCTCGGCTCTTCTGATATTGGAGGTATTGTTTTTTATGTTTATTTCGGGCAGGGACGAGGTTGTTTTATAAAAATTAAAGAAAAAGATAACTTTATTTCACTCATTGAGACAGGAGAACCTGAAGAGTTACAGGTTCTTGATGTGGCTAAGCTTCATACTGTGATCCTTAAAAATATTTTGAATATAGATACAAAAGAGCCTGGTAGTCAGGAATATGTAACTTACAAAGTGGATATGGAGGGGGCAATAAAGCTAGTGGACTCGGGTGAATTTGATTTGGCATTTTTTATGAACGCAACTCCTGTTAGCGAGGTTAGAAATCTAGCTGAAAAAGGTTTTCGCCTACCGCAAAAAGCCACTTTTTTTTATCCAAAACTTCTTTCCGGGTTGGTTATAAATAAATTCGAGCCATGAAACATATTTGTTCGCAGCTTTATTGTTAGGAAATTCGTTAATTATTTTAGGTTTGCTATTTAAAAGAAATCTTGATTTATGAAAATTATTTCAGCTGAATTTCTTACTGGAGCAGTGTCCTGCAAGCAGTATCCAGATTCTGTGTGCCCAGAATTAGCATTTGTTGGGCGTTCCAATGTTGGCAAATCTTCTTTGATCAATTCTTTGCTAAATAGAAAGAAACTTGTCAAAACTAGTCAAACTCCAGGAAAAACTCAAGAGATAAACTTTTTTAAAGTGAATGATGATTTTGTTTTTGCTGATCTTCCAGGCTATGGATTTGCTAAGGTTCCTCATTCAGTCCAAAGACGTTGGAAAAAAATGATTGAAGATTATCTTCTCAAGCGAGAAACTCTTTTGGCGGTTATTTTCATTATAGATCTAAGGCGAAATCCATCTCCGTTAGATCTTAATTTAAAAAGTTGGCTTGAAGACCGTGGGGTTGAGTATTTACTTGTAGGCACCAAGGTTGACAAACTATCCCAATCAGAAATAAAAAAGCAAAAAAATAAACTAAATTCAGCTTATTTTGATTGTGGTGAAGGAGAGCTTTTTGTTTATTCAAGTAAAAGTAGCAGAGGAAGAAAAGAGCTTTGGAGGGAGATTGTTGCTCTAATAGATGCAAACAGGAAGAAAAATACTTCATAAAAGGGTTAAAAAAATGGGAGGCCAAAAGGTTTAACTTTAAATTTTTATTTTTCTTTTGACCTCCATGGTATTTCTAGGGATTATCCCCAAAGTTCTTCAGGCATTTCTAGGCGCGCAACTTTTTTGCCTTGGCCAATGTGTTGATCAAGGATTTCATCGACATCATCAGGTGTAACCTTGTTGTACCAGATGCCATCTGGATAAACAACCATGACTGGTCCCATTGAGCAGGGTCCCATGCAAGAGGTGTTAGTGACTAATACTTGACCAAAAAGGCCTTTTTGTTCAATCGCCATACCCATTTTTTCCATAAGGGCCATGGCATTATTTTCTCCGCATGAACCTCTGGGATGTCCTGCGGGTCTTTGATTGGTGCATATAAAAATGTGATGACTTGGTTTAGACATTATGATCTCCGGAAAAATTAAATTCACTAAGCACTCGAACTTATAGGTGAGATGCGCAGATAAATCAAATAGATTTTTATTTTTTATTCGTAAAATAATTTTATGACTATTCCTGCCTCTTCAGAGAGCAACTTCCCTAAAGCACGTTTCGGCCTATCTTATCTTTCTGCAACAATGGGTGAAATACTTAAATGGCCTACTTTTGGAATCCATTGCGAAGCCCTTGAAGGCGATGCTTCAGATCGTTGCTATTTTCGAGTATCGCAAAATAGTAGTAAAGGATTACATAGGACTGAAAGTAAAAAAAATCTCCAGTCGCTTATTATTATGCAACTTGAGAAGCCTGTTCGAGATATGGAAATAAATTTCACTCGGGTCTTGAAATTTCTTAGCAAGCTTGACCTCCCTACACCGGAGCTATTTTATTATGATGTCTCTAAGGGGTTATTATTTTTGGAAGATTGCGGGACAATGACACTGAGGGACCAACTCAATGCGTTTCCTCAAAATAAGGTTCAGTTGTACCGTCAAGCAATTGAGTTATTGGTCAAAATGCAAAGTCGAGCCACTCATTCTATTGACTCAACGTGTCCTGCTTATCACCTAAAGTTTGATGTTAAGAAATTAATGTGGGAATTCGATTTTATGTTAGACCACTATGTGGTTGAGTTCTGCAATTTCCCACTGGATAGTTTGGCTAGAAAAGAATTGAGCAAAGCTTTTATTCCTATTTGTGAATCCCTTGCGACAGAGAAACTTTGTTTTACACACAGAGACTATCACTCGCGCAATCTAATGTTTGACCAAGGACGCTTGACTCTCATAGATTTTCAGGATGCTCGTATGGGGCCCTGTCAGTATGATCTAGTTTCTTTGCTTAGGGATTCGTATGCAGCGATTGATGACGCCTTAACCGAGGAATTGATTGATTTTTATATTCAGTTGAAGGAAAAGGAAGATGGGCAGGAGGTGGACCGTGAGGAATTTGGAAGAATATTTGACAAGATGTCCATTCAAAGAAATTTAAAGGCGATCGGAACCTTTGCTTACCAGAGTGTTAAAAAAAATAATGATCGATATAAGGACTCTATTATACCCACTCTTAGTTACGTTCGTAAGGCTTTACAGCGCCAATTTAAAGACACTTCTCTTCAAAGGTTACTTCTAAAGTATATTCCTGGGCTGGATTATAAAAGGGGGGGTAATCAATGATGTCTTTACTTCATCGTTACGTTCTTAGAAGGTTTATCTATTACTATGTTTTATCAGCGGCAGGCTTGATTGGTATCTTTCTTGTTGTTGATTTTTTTGAGCGAGTTGATGAGTTTGTTCGGCGGGATGTGCCCTATTCGGATCTTATTTACTATTATATTTGTAAGATGCCTGGGATAGCTTTTTATATGGCACCACAGGCTGTCTTACTAGCGACCGTAATCACTTTGGCTGTCTTAGCACGTGATAACGAGATCATCGCCATGAGAGCGGGTGGAATAGGTGTAGTAGGGATTACCTATCCGATCATAGGTGCGGCGTTTGTGGTTGCTCTTTTGGTCCTTGCGAGTAGTGAATATATTGCTCCTAGTGCTACCAAAAAAATGAATTATATTTTTGAGGTAAAGGTTCAAGGGAACCCATCTTATGGAGATACTTATATCGAAATAGAGCGCGCAGGAGGGGAAGCTTGGTTTGTTGCCAAAGATGGAGCTATTTGGAATATTCGTCAGTTTGATCCAGAAAAAGCGATAGTGAGCGGTGCTAGAATTTTTTATAGATTTAAGAATGGGATGATTCGAAAACGCATCGATGTAAAAGAAGTGGTTTGGAACGATCTACATTGGGAGTTTTTCGATGGTTATATACGCACTTTTGGTAAGGATGGGCGAGGCACGACAGAGTATTTTGAAAAAAAAATTATCCCAACTTTGGAAACTCCTAATGATCTTGTGAAAAATATAGTTACTCATAGTGATGAGATGAGTTTGCGAGAATTGTACAAAGAAATTCAAGAGATGAAGTTAGAAGGGAAAGATACTTTAAAGAATAGGGTAGAATTTCACCAGAAAATATCATACCCGTTTATTAGTATTGTGTTGGCGATTCTAGCCATACCTCTTTCCTTGCGTTCGAGCCGTCATGGAGGAGTTTTGTTCTGCGTAGGGATCAATTTGGCTATGGGGTTTGTATTTTCCTTTTTGTATGCGATGGGAGTTTCTCTTGGTTTTGGCGGATTTTTTAATCCTATTCTTGCAGCGTGGGGTCCTTTCCTGCTTTTTTCATCTCTCGGGTTTTATCTTCTGTTTACCTTAGACAGCGAATATGTCATTCCTAGGCTGAAGTTATGACTCGTTTAGCGTCAATTGATATAGGTACCAATACGGCTCGGCTTCTTATTCTAGAAAAAAAAACAGATGGAGGTTTAATAGAACTTAGTCAGGCAAGGGCAATTACCCGACTGGGGAAGGGTATGAGCACAGAAAAAAAACTATTGGATGATAGGGTAGATAAAACTATTTCGGTGCTCGCCAAATTTCGGAATGAGTGTCGTAAGTTTGAACCTTTAGTTATTCGAGCAGTAGCTACTAGCGCTGTAAGAGAAGCTGATAATCAGAAAGAATTTCTTTTGAAAATAAAGAAAGAAGTGGGACTAGATGTTGAGGTTATTCCCTGGGAAAAAGAAGCTGATCTGATGGTAAAAGGAGTGTTATGGAAATTACCAAGTGTTAAAAGGGATATTCTAGCATTTGATATTGGAGGCGGTAGTACTGAGTTTATTTTGGCTAGAGATAAGAAAATTGTTTCAGCAGTAGGAACAAAGTTAGGGACAGTCCGGTTAACGGAAAAATTTATTTCACAACATCCTACTGACTTGAAAGAATTTAAGGCATTGGAATCATATTTGCGAAGAGAGCTCAACCTCGTGAAAATAAAGCTTTCAGATTTTTTACCTGAAGTACTTATTGGCACAGCTGGAACGGTTACTACGCTTGCTGCAATTGATGGTGATGTTGATCCCTACGACCCTGAAAAAATACACGGAGGGAGCCTAGCCTTTAAGCGAGTCGAAGAGCTTTTGGAAGATTTAAAAAAGAGATCTCTCGTGGAAAGGATGGCAATGAAAGTATTGGAAAAAGGGCGTGAGGATTTAATCATAGTAGGAGGCGCTTTGGTTCTTGAAACTATGAGAACTTTTGAATGCAACTCATTGATGGTTAGTGAATATGGATTACGAGAAGGGATAGTGTTGGATGCTGCGAATCAGTGATGGTAAAGGTGAATGTGATGTTAGATCGTTCTCGTGATAGAGTTTGACAAGATAATTCAATTAAGTTATCGTTTTTCCTGGCTTATGAAGATAAAAAAAGAAAAATTAAAGGGCAAAAGCTTGGTTGCGTTGAAAAACGTAAAAACTCCAGCAGGTCGACCCATGAAGGGAAGGGATATCCTCGTCAAAGCATTAGAGAATGAAGGTGTAACGGTTATTTTCGGTTATCCGGGCGGAGCCTCAATGGAAATTCACCAAGGACTTACCCAAAGTAAAAAGATTCGCATGGTTTTGCCTCGTCATGAACAGGGAGGATCTT
>CAZOYP010000058.1:0-16391 GCA_964584125.1 uncultured Nitrospinaceae bacterium
TACTCGATGAGCCGACTAACCATTTTGATTTAAAATCAGTCGAATGGCTTGAAGGTTTTCTGAAAAATTACGATGGGAGCCTGCTTCTTATCTCTCATGATCGACGGTTTCTTAATAACCTCGTCACTAGAATTATTGAGCTTGACAGAGGCACATTAACTACCTATTCGGGTAATTACAATGACTTTGAGCGCTTGAAAAAAGAACGAGAAGTCCAACTCCTATCAGAATCAGTAAATCAACAAAAACGCATTAGCGAAATCCAGCGTTTTATAGAACGTTTTCGAGCCAAAAATACTAAAGCTACTCAAGTTCAAAGTCGGATCAAAATGCTCAACAAAATTGAACGCATCGAAACTATGATCGAAACTAAAACCGTAGGCTTTCGCTTTCCGCAGCCAGTTCGTACTGGCCGCATCTGTATGGAATTAGAAAAAATAGATAAAAGCTATGGGGACAACGTCGTCTATCAAAACTTTTCGATCAGAATAGAACGAGGGTGGAAGGTGGCCCTTGTAGGACAAAACGGTGCTGGCAAATCGACTCTCATGAAACTCCTAGCAGGAATCATTCCTCATGACAGTGGAAAAATTCGACCTGGGCACAATGTTACGCGTTCCTACTATGCTCAACACCAAGCGGATACACTCGATCCTAAAAAAACCGTTTTAGAATCAATGGATGCATTGAGCCATAACCTCTTACGCACCCAAGTGCGAACGATCCTCGGATCATTTTTGTTTTCTGGTGATGATGTAAACAAAAAAGTTAGTATCCTCTCTGGTGGAGAGCGTTCAAGGCTTTCTCTAGCACGTATGCTAGCATCACCTTCATCCTTACTTCTTCTAGATGAACCAACCAACCACCTCGATATGCGTTCTTGTGAAGTTCTTTCTGCTGCATTGGCTGATTACGAAGGAACCCTTTGTGTCATTTCTCATGACAGGTATTTCCTTGATGGCTTTGTTAACAAAGTTTGGGAAGTTAGACAAGGTTCCGTGAGGGAATATATTGGTAATTATAGTGAATACGAGAGCTCTAAAGCTCATGAACATGAAATCGAATTCTCAAGCCCAGCAATATCTACCAGAAAAATATCTATCTCTTCTCACCAACAGGCTCATGAACGCAAGCGAATTGAAGCAGAAAACAGGAATCTTAAACACCAAACATTGAAACCATTGCGATCTAATCTCAAAAAAATTGAAACCCAGTTAGAAAAAGTACTGTCAGAAAAAACAATTGTAGAAAGCAAACTGGGCAATTCGGATATTTATGAATCAAAAAACAAAACTCAACTTCTAGAAACTCTTAATCAGCAAATGGCGCTGACCAATGAAGAAAACGCTCTCACCAAAGAATGGAATAAGCTTTCATCTCAAATTGAAAGTTATAATGAAAATAGCATTAAAAAAAATTAAATATATGAATGTAACTATTCTTTCTACATTATTTTTAATATTTTTTATTTTACTTGCCGCTATAACTATTATCCCCGTTTTTTTTGGAGCACCATGGCATCCATTGTCTGAAAAAAATATTGACCGGATAATAAAATTCGCTGGCCTCAAACCTGGAGAAAAATTTTATGACCTTGGTTCGGGAGATGGGCGCGTTCTAATAGCAGCATCAAAAAAAAAGTTTGTTCGCGGCGTGGGTGTGGAAGTTGATCCAATTAAAGTTTGGCTCTCAAGATATTTTATAATGACGGAAAAGTTAACCGATAAAATCAGAATCCACCGAGGTAATATGTTTGGTTTTGATGTAAGCGAAGCCGATGTTATATACCTTTATCTAACTCACCAGGCCCTAGATCGCTTGTTCCCGGAAATTTTAAGCAGAATGAAACCTTCCGCGCGTATAATTTGCTACCGATTCTGTATTCGCAATCTAGAACCAAGCAAAATAAATAAAGATAAAAACCTATTTCTATACAACCTAACCAAAGGAAGGACGGTAAATGAATATTCTTAAGGAATTATAAAAACAATTTAAAAAAAATTATTTTGTGACCACAAGATCACTCCAGACGTAAGCTTTTCTCCCACCTAAGTCAACTAAAAGCCAAGGCTTTCCATTAAAATTAACTTTCGTTCTGCGAATCAAAGCCAACCGATCACCTTTATTTAGTTTCCCCACTTCAGGAAATTTCGGACCCGGACCATTCTTTAAAGAAACCCCATCAATTTTTGCAATTACTGATACATAACCGATATCAAATGGTATATTAGAAGCTGGAAGGGTTGGCATCTTTACTAAAGGAGAAATTGGCTTTTGTAATGTTGGCGGAGTAAGCTTAGATGCAATCATATTTTCAGGCTCTAATGGTGCTGAAGTAGGCAGCACCTTCCCGTGGGTAGGTTTATTTAAAGGTTTATTTAAAGGTTTAATTATTGGCATCTTTGGGCTTTTTGGCTCCCCTATGGCTGGCTCCACAGGCTCAAGCATACTTAGCTTCTCCGTCGTCGTGTTTTGAGAAACTAGTTCACGTTGACCTCCCAATTCTTCGTCAAAACGAAAAAAAATTGGGTTGGATACCAAGTAGTTTTTTGAGTCTGCTTCCACTTTCAGCCGATAAAATAATGGGCCGTCATTTTTATTTAAATTAACATCACGCCAATTTAATTCATATGGCAGAGAAACCGTTTCCTGCTTAACTTCTATACCATTACGGATCACTGACAAACGAACTGTTTCTTCAGCTCCATTTGTCATACGAATCTTTATTTTTAATTCTGGAAAATCGTTCGATATTAATTCTTCACCCATGGCTGCCTGTCGACCCGAGACAATATCACTTAACGTAAAGTTATCTAATGAAATCCTTTCATCTCCAGTCTGACGAACTGCATACATACGTCCGCTGGCCAAAGCATCAAGAACATCTTCGCGAGATTTTTGACGAACGAGTAATATAGTTCGAATCTCTCCTAGCTTTATATTCCCGTTTTCACATAAATAATTGTTCCCCCCATAACCCCATACTGGTTTTTCTCGCCTACCTTGGATATATTCATTCAATACATCATCCCATTCGTTTCCAGGCTCAATTTGCATGACAGGTAAGTCGGCGATAGACTGAAAACCGGTATAACCTGAAGTTAACAATAAGTCCTCTGGATATGGATCTGTCTTGTAACTAACCCGCCCTTTTTGCTTTACTTCATTAGGAGCTTCCATATGATTCCAGAAAACTAGACCACCATTACTAGTTACATAGTTAATTAATTCTTGATAGGGTTCTGTACCTAGGTCACCTTTGTATTGGCTAAATGGAGAGGTTTTAAACGGCACATTATTTAGAGTAAGTAGAAACATTACTCCAGCGATCACTCTAGTTAGTTTCCTTTTATATCCCTTCAAAAAAGCAATGAGGAACAACAAAAAGAATATGAGACATCCAAAAAAGTAATGCTGGTATTGAGCTAAGTACCGCTTGGAAAAATTACTGTCCAAAATTGGGAGTTGCTCATAAATATCTGGCTCATCAAACCCAACTATAAAAAGATGCTTGTCTGGATTATTAGCAATAAGGTTGCCGTTAAAAATATTCCCCGTCCAATAGTAAAAGGGGGCAACCTCTGAACCCGAAATAAGAATCGTCTCTTCAAACTGTTTATCATTATCTTTGATTTCTGCTATATATGCCTGAGCACCCATGGTAAGGATTGAGGCATTCTCATTTCGCTTCCTTATAATGCGCTCCAGAGGAACTATACCGTATTCCAGAGAATCGCGAGCCTGATCACCAAAAAGTACCGTGTCGATCCCCTTTGCTCGAGCTTGTTCGGCTATATCTCGTAATGCCGAGCAACCTCGACTAAAACGAGTTTTCACATCAGCAATTCCATCCAGTTGTATAAAGCCTGCAAAAGCAATACTTGCTGACACGAAAAAAAAAGCTAATACTCCAATTAAAACCAAAGATAGTTGAAAAGGATAAGATTTTCTTGTTGAATGATAATTCACTCTATAATCTTTATATTTGATTATTCTTAATAATTCCATTGTCTATCAGTTAAAACAAAAAAGCATGGTATCATTTATCAAGAGCGAGACCTAGTAGCCCTCAAGGAATTGGGTAACTGTTAGAGTGTCTTGCCTCGTATCCATTTTTTTTCCCAGCCAACATATAAGTTTCATTTTTTGATTTATTTTCCAGATCTTATGATACGATACATGTGATGGTTTTTTTTGCAACAACTCCTTCCACAAGTGAGACCCAAAAGCTGATAAATCAAATAAAAAACTTCCATGACAAAAAAAATTTTGGTGGCTGACAATAGCATTACTATCCAAAAAATAGTGGCCATGGCATTTGAAAATGAAGATGCTATTGTTGAAGGTGTTAGCAATGGAAAAGACGCGCTTGATAGAATGGAAACTTTCAAACCCGACATTGTCTTAGCGGATGTTGACATGCAAGACTTGACAGGGTTTAATTTATCTAAAAAAATTAAAAATGACCCAAAGTTTAATGCAACAAAAATACTTCTGTTGGCCAGTGACTTTGAGGACTTTAATACAAGTTTATTTAATAATTCTGGCGCTGATGATCATATTTCAAAACCCTTTAAATCAGAAGACATTATAAAAAAAGTAGCTGATTTAATCTCAGAAATACCATCTAAACCGATTGATAAAAGTATCAATCTTTCCTCGGCAGACCTAGAAGAAGCACAGGATTCTACTATTAACCTGTCCGCTTCGGACCTAGAAGAAGCAGAGGATTCTACTATTAACTTATCCGCTTCGGACCTAGAAGAAGCAGATGGTTCTACTATTAACTTATCCGCTTCGGACCTAGAAGAAGCAGAGGATTCTACTATTAACTTATCCGCTTCGGACCTAGAAGAAGCAGATGGTTCTGCTCCTGCACAAGAAACTGAAAAAGTGGCTGGAACAATGAGTAATGATGAAGACGATTCGCTCGACAAAATGATCAAAGACGTCGAATCGTTAAAAAAAACCGTTGTACCTTCTGATGCTGACTATGACGAACTAAGCGAAGAAGTAGCCCCCACAGAAGAGGATGTCGTCGGGGACGAGCTGGATATGGCTTTCCAAGAAATAGTAAATTTTGGCTCTCGAGAAAAACCTGATAATATTACAAGTATTCAACTTGAATCGATAGGTGGGTTCTCAGCTGCAGAGGGTATTATTCCCGAACCGGAAGATCTATTGAGGAAAATAACTTCCTCTGCGATAGAAGGGAAA
Organism: uncultured Nitrospinaceae bacterium; assembly: GCA_964584125.1. GTDB lineage: Bacteria > Nitrospinota > Nitrospinia > Nitrospinales > VA-1 > Nitromaritima. The sequence goes on from CAZOYP010000058.1 coordinate 5,218, forward strand.
AAAAAGCTGGCTGCCCCTAGTTTGATGGAGGAAAGTCTCTCTCAAACTTCACAGACACCTCATAAAATTAAAGGTCAAAATACTGTAAAAGAAAACCAAACCGTAACTGGACAAGTCAAACATACCCTAGAAGGTATGATTCATGCTTCTATTGAAAAAGAACTTGCCGAGATTTCAAATAGTATCACTCAGTCTGTGTTAGAGGTAGTTCGAGAAATCACCCCAAAAATCGTTAGAGAAATGGTTAAAGAAGAAATCGACAAGATCAAAAAATCATAAAAAGTATAAATCGTTTCCGGTCCAGTCACTTTCTCAAAATAAAACTCTTTCAATTTTTTATAGATCTGCGTGGCAATGCTACCTACGTAGGTTTATTTTTGTTATTCCATACCTTCGCAGAGTTAAACTCTATGGAAGAATCTCTCTATTATATAAAACTGAATTAATGAAAACTTTTTATTTATGGATCAACTAGAAAAAATTTATAGCCCGAAGCAAGTCGAAGAGCGCTGGGGAAAGTACTGGGAAAATAACCAATTATTTCGTGGCGATGAAACCTCAACAAAAAAACCATTTTCAATAGTAATCCCTCCTCCCAATGTCACTGGATCATTGCACATGGGGCACGCCTTTAACAACACACTTCAGGATATCCTCGCCCGATGGAAACGTATGTTAGGGTTTGCAGTTCTATGGCAACCGGGTACGGACCATGCTGGCATTGCTACTCAAAATGTTGTCGAGCGTCAATTAGATGTAGAGGGAATCAATCGGCAAGAAATTGGACGTGAAGAATTTATAAAACGTGTTTGGAAGTGGAGGAAAGAGTCGGGCGGAACCATTAATAACCAGCTAAGCAAGCTAGGGAGCTCGTTGGATTGGAAAAGAGATCGCTTTACAATGGATGAAGGTCTTTCCAGAGCAGTGAGAGAAGTTTTTGTTTCCCTGTATGAAGAAGGGTTAATCTACAAAGGAGACTATATAATCAATTGGTGTCCCAGATGTCTAACAGCCCTCTCAGATCTGGAGGTAGAGCACAAGGAGACCCAAGGACACCTTTACAATATAAGATATCAATTTAAAAATAGTAAAAACTCGTTAACTATAGCAACGACACGTCCTGAAACTCTGCTTGGCGATTCCGCTGTAGCCGTAAACCCAAAAGATGAACGCTATCAAAGTATGATCGGCAAAACACTAGTACTTCCTCTCCTCGACCGAGAACTCCCACTGATAGGCGATAGTTATGTTGACTCTTCTTTTGGATCGGGGGCATTAAAAGTAACTCCCGCGCATGATCCGAACGATTTCGAGCTTGGACGCCGCCATAATCTAGATTTGATTAACGTCATGAATCCCGATGGTTCTATGAACGAATTAGCGGGCCCTCCCTACCAAGGGCTTGATCGTTTTACCTGCCGACAAATGTTAGTTGAAAATCTAAAAGCACAAAATTTTTTGGAAAGCATCGAAGAACATGTCCATTCTGTGGGAAGCTGTTACCGTTGTCATACTGTAGTTGAACCTTATGTGTCGACGCAATGGTTTGTTAAAACTGAACCCCTCGCCAAATCGGCAATCGAGGCTGTAAAAAATGGACAAATAAATATAATCCCTAAAACTTGGGAAAACACCTACTTTAACTGGATGGGAAATATCCGCGACTGGTGCATTTCAAGACAAATATGGTGGGGCCACCAGATTCCTGCTTGGAATTGTCCAGCGTGCAAGAAAGTAACTGTTGACCGTGAAATTCCAAAAGTGTGTTGTCATTGTAACAAAGATGACCTGATTCAGGAAGTCGACGTTCTTGATACTTGGTTCAGTTCTGCACTTTGGCCCTTCTCAACATTAGGATGGCCTGAACAAACTCAAACCCTGAAAAAGTTTTACCCTACATCAGTGCTTTGCACAGGATTTGACATTCTCTTTTTCTGGGTAGCAAGGATGATTATGATGGGCAATAGATTCATGGGGAATGTTCCTTTCCGCAATGTCTACATACACGCTCTAATTCGAGATTCTGAAGGTCAAAAAATGAGTAAAACAAAAGGAAATGTAATCGATCCATTAACTATGATGGATAAATATGGTACAGATGCTCTCCGCTTTACATTAGCAGCATTTGCGGCACAAGGCAGAGATATAAAACTGTCAGAAGAACGCATCGAAGGATATCGAAATTTCTGTAACAAGCTGTGGAACGCTTCTCGTTTTGTATTGATGAACCTAGATGATTATAATGGAACTTGTGAATTAATCTCTAGTGAAAATCGCCCTACAGCCCACCGCTGGATTCTTAGCCGCTTAAATCAAGTATCTCGCGAAGTTAACCTTGCGCTGGAAGAGTTTAAATTTAATGACGCTGCTGCTTCCATATATAAATTTATTTGGAACGAATACTGTGACTGGTTTTTAGAGTTATCCAAACCTCACTTATATGGAGGAGATGATAAAAAAGAGACTCAAAATATACTTACCTATGTTTTGGAAACTTGCCTACGCTTACTACATCCATTTATGCCATTTATTACCGAAGAAATTCGCAGCAAACTGCCAGGAACAAGTGGTAGTATTATGGAAAGTTCATTTCCCGAGTACAAAGAAAAGAATTTAGATTTAAATGCAGAAAAAACATTCTCTACTGTTATTAATGTGATCACTTGTGTACGTAATATACGCGGGGAGATGAATTTAAACCCTGGCCTAAACATGGACCTTTTCGTCAGAACTAAACATGACCACGAGTCCGCGATACTAAGAAATAATATCAAATATATTAATAGTTTAGCCAGAGTAAACCTTGTTAAATCTGGCATCGCAGTGGAAAAACCAAGGGTATCTGCCTCGTCTGTTTGCAATGAAATGGATGTTTTCATCTCTCTTGAAGGGAAGATAAATTTTACAGAAGAAAAAAAACGCATCGAAAAAGAGTTGAAAAAAATTGAAAAAGATATCATAGTTTTAGATAAGAAACTCTCCAATAAGAAATTTATTGATAATGCGCCCCCAGAGGTTATCGAGAAGGATATTCAGAGAAAACAACTCCTCTCTGAAAAACAAGCGCGACTGAAAATACATCTAGATACTGTGGATGTTGCGCTCTCCAAACAAAGTTAGAGTAAATCATCACATAGTTCGGAGTTATTTATTTTTTTATGGAAGCTAAAGTAAATCCCTTAACAAGAAAAGACATTCCCGAACAAGCGAAGTGGGACCTTAACGGTTTGTATTTGAAGGAATCCTTTTGGGAAGAAGACATTAAGAAACTAGAAAAGGATCTTGGTTGTTACGAATCTTTTAAAGGAACTCTGTCTAGTTCAGCGAAAAACATAAAACTATGCCTTGAGTTTGACATTAGTATCTCTCGAACAATGGAAAAACTTTATACCTACGCCCATCTTCGTAACGATGAAGATAAAACCCACTCACAAAATCAAAGTAATTTTGAAAAAATAGTTCGCTTGAACACACTTGCAGCGCAGGCAAGTAGCTACATCCCATCCGAGCTTATGGCTATTTCAGAAGACCAAATGAATCAATTCTTAGAGGATGAGGAGTTAGATTTTTACAAACTACATTTGGAACGAATACTTAGATATAGAAAACACACTCTTTCTGAAAAAGAAGAAAAGATTCTCGCATCATCGGCAGAAATAGCAAGAACTGCGCGAAATGCCTTTGAAATGCTCGATAATGCAGACTTAAAGCTTGGTACCATTCAAGACGAAAATGGGAATGACGTAGCTATTACTCAAGGAAATTTTCAAAGTATCATGCAAAATCAAGACCGCAGAGTCCGAAAAGAAGCTTTTGAAACATTCTATAGTGCATATTCGGATCATCAATATACATACGCATCACTCCTTGCCAGTAATGTTAAAAAAGATATTTTCTACGCCCGTGAAAAGAATTATTCTTCGGTCAGAGAAAAGTCTATGTTTAGCGAGAATATTCCAGTTGAGGTTTACGACAACCTCATTGCCACGGTGCATGAAAACATGGAACCTTTGTACAAATATTTTTTCTTAAGAAAAAATATTCTTAAACTTGATCAAATCCATATCTATGATACGAGCGTACCATTGGTTAAAGATATTCATTGGCATCTTGGATACGATGATTCTGTGACTAAAATTATTGATTCACTTCAACTCCTAGGGTCTGACTATACTGAATCTCTAAGAAAGGGACTTATTAATGACCGCTGGGTGGACCGTTATGAATCAAAGGGAAAACGAAGCGGTGCCTACTCATCGGGATGTTATGACTCAAATCCTTTTATCCTAATGAATTATCGGGAAGATAATATTAATAGCATGTATACCTTAGCCCATGAAGCAGGGCACTCCATGCACTCGTTTCTTTCACGAAAAACACAACCTTATCTCTACGCCGATTACACCATCTTCGTTGCAGAGGTAGCATCTACATTCAATGAAGTTCTTCTCACGAAACATCTTCTTTTACAAGACATTAGTAAAAGTATGAAAATTTATCTAATTTGCAGAGAAATAGATAATCTCCGGGGAACTCTTTATAGGCAAACCATGTTCGCTGAGTTTGAACACCTTGTTTATGCCACGGCTGAAAGTGATCAACCGATGACACTAGATATATTCAAGGAAATTTATAGAAAACTACTTGAAAAATATTTTGGTGAAGATACTATTCTTGATGATCACCTATCTCTCGAATGTTTTCGGATCCCACATTTTTACTTTAGTTTTTACGTTTACAAATACGCTACCGGAATATCGGCGGCTTATGCCTTAGCAAACATGGTCTCGGAAGGAGGTAGAGCAGAACTAAACGATTATTTAAACTTTTTAAAAGGGGGTGGCTCTAAATATCCTATCGACCTATTAAAAGGTGCTGGGGTAGATATGACTTCTTCAGAACCAGTTAATACCGCTTTAAAAAATTTTTCTAATCTAGTCAACCAACTTGAAACGCTGACCAATTGATTTTTTTATTATTTTCTAAATTATAAAGGAATACTATTTTGAAAAAACAAGGGAATAATCAGCAGTCCCAAAGAGGGAACAATCAAAGACGGAATAATCCAAATGGATCGAGAAATGGTCAAAACCATAACAATGGAAATAACAACGCGAACCGAAATGCTGGGCGTGGGAAAAAACCACACGAACCCCATCTTTGGGCTTCATCCGCTTCATCATCCACAACATTGACCTCCCACCTTTCAATGGTTAGCAGGCGAAACCAAGATAGTGTAGGGAAAAATGCTGGCAGCACTAATGAAGCTGGAAGATCAGACGGCAAGTCAAGACCAAAGTCTGGCTATAGAAAAAACGGGCGAGCCCGAGACGACTCCCAGAAGCAGACTCATAAAAGGCACTCCAACAAACCTAATTCTGTTAGCAAAAAACTATCACCCAGTCAAATTCAAACCAACTCTAATGCTTCTAGACAAGGAAATAAAAATGAATATAATGGAATTCTTAAATCCAAAACCAACACCTTTGGTATAGACCCGTTCGAACTTTTTTGTGCTTATCATCTAGGGATATCATCTCAAAACCAGTACCGACCAGCAAATATTAATCAAGTAGCCAACAGATTTAAAATTGATATTGGTACAACTCGACAAATACTGAAAGAATATGGGATGGACTCAGCATCTTTGCTTGACCGAGATTTTGATATGGCCCTTGCGCAACTTGATATTCAGGTTGCACCTGAAGGAATTAATAGGACTGAATTAGGAAAAATCATTTTTGAAAATTTTTTAGGGGCTCCGATAAAAAAACGCGACTGGAAAAAAATTTTAGAGGACGATAGAAAAGAAAATGCAAAAACCTTTAGCTAGTGATAGATTTAAATCTCTTCGCGATTGGGAATCTTAATTAATACTCTCCTCTAAGTTTGTACGTTTAAACTTTAATCCCTCGCCCACAATCCTATCCTGCAATTTTTTAGCCTGTCTGTTTGAACATCTTAAATCATTCATCAATATGGAAAACGCAAACATTTCACCATCCCTAGACTGGAAATATCCTGACAACGCACTAACGGAGTTCAGTGTCCCTGTTTTAACTCTCGCACGCTCTGCACCAATATGCCCATTCATTCTTTTTAGAACATTACCATCCCTACCCATTACCCCTAATGCTGAAATAAATTCTGGGTAAACCCCGAGATCAATATACATGTCCTGAAGTATCGATATAATTTGATCTGTGCTCAACCGGTTTTGCTTCGACAAACCTGACCCATCAAAAATGGAAAAATCCTTAGGTTTATATTTTAGAGACTGCATATATTCATCCATAGAGCGTAGGCCATTAAGGATAGTTCCAGGTGAACTATAAATCTCCGCTCCAATGGTTTTTAAAATTTGTTCAGCAACAAAGTTATTGCTAAACTTATTCAATCCTCTGAGAATCAAAGAAAGTGGTATAGATTCATGAGTCGACAATTCATAAGCGCCTTCTGGCACAAAACCTAGTCGAACCTTACCCTGCACTTCAATTCCAGCTTGGAGAAGATACTCTTTAAAAACCCTTGCCGCATAATATCCTGGCTGGGTTACATTCAAATAATATGTTTCTCGCAAATGATCCACTGATATGATTCCACTAATACTGATTTCGTTATGGGTAGCCCGATCAAGACGATTCACTATTAATCTACTGCGTTTTGACTTTGATACTGTTCTTGCTCGGTTTTTCACTCGTATAAATTCTATGTCGGGGTCAACTACCACAATAGGCCTATCGCCTGACTTTTTACCTGGAGTAACATGGACAGTAACCGTATTAAAATTAAACGATAGGGCAGCTAATGGAGCATTATATGCTTCCACCCCACCTTTTTTATTCCAGGTTTTAACTCGTAGGTTTTTATCGAAAAACGATTCATCAGCAATAATATCTCCATCAATCTTATGGAGAGGGAGATTCTTTAGATTATTTACCAAAAGCCACATTTGTTCGCTAACAAGGTTTGGGTCGCCGAAGCCTTTGATATAAACATCGCCTCTTAAAGTTTTTCCATCCACCGGAATAGTGGCATACAAACCGGTTTTGAATCGGTAGTCAGGCCCTAATAGCTTCAGAGCCATGGCGGTTGTCAATAGCTTTACATTTGAAGCTGGTGAAAATAAGTGATCGCTATGAAAAGAATATAAGGTTTTATCTCTTTCAAGAGAATGAATTTTTATCCCAAATTTTTGTTTTCGCAAACAGGAGTTGGATACAATAGCTTCTATCTTTTTTGCAAAAATAGACTCGTCTGTCTCTGATTTTTGCGCATCAATTCTTTCAGGCATTAGCCAAACTAACGAAAGAAAACCTATGGCGAAAATTATTTTCATAACTAAAAAATTTTTAGGAACTAAAAAACACTACCACCTAACTCACAAAGATTTTAAATATAATTTATTCCCAAAGTAAAAAAAATTATGTAAGATTAATAGGTTTAAATACTATATATTAGTCTTTGTCAGTAGCCGTTAGCTACAATCATTAAAGTCTTGTTATGCGTGACATATATTTAAAGATTTAACCTTATCATCAACTATTTTAAAAAATTGATTCGGACTTTAATACTACGGAAACCATATCAAATCTTAGCTAAAAGAAAAAGTCGACTAGCTTTTATTTCTAGAGAGGGGTGATTTAAACTTCTAGTTCACAAGGTTTTTTTTAATAATTCTACCTAGAATTAGGTCCGTCTTACTGAACAACTTACACCTTTTTGCATTATCAACTCATTCTTATTTATAGTTTTCCATGAAATATGATCTTTTAGGGATTGGCAACGCATTAGTTGATATAGAAGTCTGCGTCGACGACGAGTTCATAGCACGAAACTCTCTAAATAAGGGCGGAATGACTCTATTTAGCGTTGACAAACAAAAAGAAATTCTTGATGAACTCCATGGTCTTTCAACAAAGGTTTCATCGGGAGGTTCCGCGGCTAATACAATTCATGGGCTTAGTGTACTTGGCGGCAACACTTTCTATATTGGCAGTGTTGCTAATGATGTTTATGGGAGACACTATTCCGAAGATATGCGGTCTTGTGGTGTAGCTTTTTCTGGAACTGCAAGTGTACTTAGTGACACAGGAACCTGTGTCATTCTAGTAACTCCAGATAGCGAACGTACCATGCTAACGCATCTTGGAGCATCGTCTTTATTACACCCAGATAATATCAATGAAAAAACCATCGAAAATTGTGGAATGATTTATGTCGAGGGATATCTTTGGACCGGCGATGACACGAGAAATGCCGCCGAAAAAATGGTTTCTATCGCAAAAAAAAATAAGATCCCCGTTGCTTTTACTCTAAGTGATGCCTTTGTTGCCAGTAATTTTAAAAAACAACTCACAGATTTTATTCAAAAAAATGTCGACATTCTGTTCTGTAATGATATAGAAGCAAAGACTATGGTGGAAACGGAAAACTTGCAAAAAGCATTTGACGTCCTGAAAAAAATGAGCAAAACACTATTTCTTACTAGAGGGGCAAATGGGTCATGGGCTTGCAATCCAAATCAAGAAAAAGTTGCAGTAAACGTGTTCCCAACGAAAGCTATCGATACTACCGGCGCAGGAGATCTATTTGCAGCAGGCGCATTATACGGAATTATTAAAAACTATGACTTGAAAAAATCTGCTATTTTAGGATCCTACTGCGCGTCTGAGGTTGTTTCACATATGGGCGGACGCATGCCAATTAACTCAGAGGTTGATGCAAAAAAGATTTTAAGCAAATACGAAAAACTCTAAAAATTAAACTCTTTTTAACTAAAATTTTTGGCTATGGCGCTTTTTGCGTTCGGTGATAGGAAATCCATATATCGCAATGCCCCCTAGTGAAAGCTTCAAACCCCATCAACCGTTTTTTCCACTTTGGTTTTAAAATCCTGTAACACTCCTCTGCTACTTCATCTAAATATTCTCCAAATAAACGTTCAATATCCTTTGTCTTTGATTTATCACGGACATCAAGGAAGGACACCTCCTTGATAGCCTGAATACTGGCATTTTTTGACGCATGGTAATATTCTAGAACTTCTTCCATCTCTTCTCTCGATCCAGGACGATGAAGATGACCAGCAATATAAATATTGAAATCAAGCTTAAGTGCCTTTTCAATACTTTTCATTTGATTAAAAATATCGATAGTATAAGCAAAGTTTTTAAATGGTACTGACCTAGGTGTAGCAGTATCCACATACATCATTATCTTACGAGAAGGAATATAAATAATAGTATTACCTTTTCCGTGCCCTTCCCCAAAGTAAATTAATTCAATAGTAATACCACCAATAGAAAGAGTATAGTTTGTCCCAAAATTAATATGAGGCAGAGGACGTTTCTTATCCCTATATTTCTTGAGGGATTTGCCAGTTTCCACCTGGGCAATTACTTGCACCCCATCCCCAGAAAAAAGATACGCATCACCTATATGGTCAATGTGCGAATGAGAATAAATCATAACCCTAACTGGTTGACTAGTAATTTCTGAGATAGCTTTCTTAAGCAGCTTTCCCTTACCTTTTATGGGATCAGTAATTACAACTCCGTCTGGGGTAACAATAAATAAATTGTTATATACCCCCGTTGAAAAAAAATAAATTTCGGGGGCGAGCTGTTTTATAAGGTATCCTTTTTTACCTAGAGAGGGGAGGGCTTCGTAATAGCCATCTAACTCATAGCGACTAGCATGAGAATTATCATTTAATGTAGCGCAACCAGAAAAGACCCATATAGTTACTGCAAGCAACCATCTTGGAATTTTGTAAAAACGAGCTCCAAACTCAAAGTTCATTTCTTTTCTCCCCTTCTATTTGTTAAATCTAGGCTAATCAGGAATTTAGGTACGAGCTCCCATAAAAACCTTTCCCAAATACACATTCTGACATAAAATATTTGGTCAGGTCATTAGTTTTCAATTAATGGGGAAAACATTAGACTTTTTGTTCTTTACCAGTCTAAGATTCAGTTTAACAAAAATTGAGCAGAGACTGTTTGTCTCATCTGAGAATTACCAACTCTATCCTTATAGAAAGGTCAATAAATGAAGAAAAACCGATTAAAAAGCATGTGGTTTCTCATCTTATTCTTTCTGACAGCTTGTTATGGAACTGTAGGTAAAAACTTTGATAGCTCGCAGCTAAAAACTATTCAGAATAATGTAACCAGCAAAGAAGACATACTTAAAAATTTTGGTAGCCCGTTTAAAAAAGGCCTTGAGAGAGGGCAAACAATGTGGACTTATCAGTTTGACCAATGGAACGCTGTAGGGCCCGCCCAATCTAAAGACTTAGTAATTTTATTTGACCAAAAGAACATTGTGAAAGGCTACCGATATACCACAAGCGGTCCCGAAAACCCTTAATCATACATTTTGCAAAAAATTTCCCTTTTCGTTTACGATTTTGACGGTACATTAGTAGACACCTTCGCTGATATTGTAAACTCGGTCAACCTAGCACTGGCCGAAATGAACATTCAACCCTTAAGCCGGGAAACCATTCGAAAGAACATTGGTAGTGGAGTGATAAACCTTATGACTCGCTCCTTAGAAGGTTCTGGATGTAATGATATCGAAATGGCTGTTTCTTTTTTTCAAAAACACTACAATAATCACTTGTTAGATCAAACCAAACTCTATCCAAATGGAAGAGAAACCGTGGAACATTTTTCGAAGAAAAAAAATGCTATCTTGTCCAACAAACCCATCTCATTTATCGAAAAAATTCTTACAGAACTAAATTTTCTAAGTCCATTTGATTCCGTACTAGGAGGTGACAGTCTGAGTGGAAGAAAACCTAATCCAATGGGGCTTCAACTCCTCATGAAAAATCTTAATTGTCCCGTAAAAGAAGTTTTGATGATTGGAGATAGTGCCATTGACATAGAAACAGGAAAAAATGCGGGGGTTATTACCTGTGGAGTTACCTATGGATTAGGTGATCTAATTTCTCTTCATGGTTCCAAACCTGACTATCTAATAGATAACCTTTCTAATTTAAAGTCGTTATTTAACTAACTGTTAAAACTTTCAGATTATGATAAAGACACTACTATTTTTAGTGAAAAGTTATAATTTTTTATCTACTGGACAAAGTAATTAGTGGGGCGCCGCGGGGGGGCCTCGGGGGAGTGGTTGAGGTTGGGTTGTGGGGCGCTGGGGCG
>CAZOYP010000059.1:0-16189 GCA_964584125.1 uncultured Nitrospinaceae bacterium
AAGAAGAGGACGAAGAAGAGGACGAAGAAGAGGACGAAGAAGAGGACGAAGAAGAGGACGAAGAAGAAGAAAGCACTCCAAAAAAGAAAGTAGGTCCGTTCACTATCCCGACCACTAAAACCGGAAAAATGATTGCCGTGGGATGCGTTGCGGCTTTATTACTTACGGGTGGAGGATTATATTTCGGGTGGAAAACTTTAGCTCCGGAAGAACTAACAGAAATGGGGAAACTAGATACAGAGATTCCTGATGAATTGACGCCGAATCCAGAAAAAGGAACTGATGTGACAGAGCCAAAAGAAAGTGAGGCCCCATCGAAAAAAACTCAAGAGCCTGCTAAAGAATCTACTGGAGAACCTGCTAAAGAATCTACTGGAGAACCTGCTAAAAAAGAAAGTCGCTCAACAGGCGTTTTAGGTGCAAAAGAAGATACCGAGTCTGAGCTAGCGAAAGAACTAGCTGAATCAAAAGCTTTAAAATCACTTGGAATAGAAAGTGACGTTGGTCCAGCTATTGACCCAGAAGAACTTCAAGTCACCCTCTCAACAATTATGCCAGTTGCATTCAATGCGAGCGATATACGAGTACTTAGTTTCAAGCTAATTATAGAAACATTTGACAAACCTAGTGCCCAGCTAATAAAAGAAACGTTGCCAATTTATCAAAAAGAGACGATGAACACCTTGGAATTGTTTCTCAAAAACAAATTCTACAATGACATATTTTATGTTAAGGAAAAACTCCAGCGTCGGCTTCAAAAAAGTTTTGAATCTAAAATGGAAAGTACCGGTCGTATTAAAAAAGTAAAGTTTGAAGAATTTTTAGTTAGGTAAAGCAATTCATTAAATTCACCACCCCTAATCGATATTCGTTTAAAAAAACAACTATTAAAAGCTCGCCTAGGAAGAAGTTTGTTCTAATGCTTTTAGTCGATCAAGAACTTCTTTTACCTCCCATAGCAATTTACTGACGCCTTCACCAGTCATAGAAGAAATAAAATACACATGCGGATTAATCTTCTTTAAACGCGATTCATAGGCCTGAAACTTCTCTAAAGCTTCTGGATGATCAACTTTAGAAGCAACAAGAATCTGAGGACTTTGATGTAGTCTTTCACTAAAACACTCTAGTTCGTGCTGGACGACTTGATAATCATCTAAAGGATCACGTGTATTATCAGAAGAAAAATCCAAAAGATGGACTAACAGACGGCTTCGTTCAGTATGTTTTAAAAATCGGATGCCAAGTCCTTTTCCCTGATGAGCTCCTTCTACAAGGCCAGGGATATCTGCTGCTACAAAGGTAGAAAAATCGTCTAATTTCACAACTCCTAAATTAGGGATCAAAGTGGTAAAAGGATAGTCCGCTATCTTAGGGCGTGCATGAGATATTTTTGAAATAAAAGTAGACTTGCCTGCATTTGGCAGGCCTATAACTGCTACATCAGCCAACAATTTTAATTCTAGAAATAGTTTTTTTTCTTCTGTCTTTATACCAAAATCAAATCTCCTAGGAGCCCTGTTTCTTGATGATTTAAACCGTGCATTGCCACGCCCTCCTTCTCCTCCTCTAGCAGCTAAAAAACGAGCCTTATGTTCAGTTAGGTCAGCTATAATGCCCAAAGTTTTCCCATCTTTGATTAATGTTCCCGCTGGGATTTTGATAATTAAGTTCTTTCCTTCTTTCCCAGTCATGGTCTTACCTTTTCCCGCACTCCCACAACCAGCTTTATATAGGTGGCCATTTTTTAAATCCGTCAAAGTCGATAAGTGGGAATCGGCCTCAAAAATAATATCACCGCCATTACCACCGTCACCTCCGTCCGGTCCTCCCAAAGGCACATACTTTTCCCTTCGAAAGCTACTGCACCCATCGCCACCATTTCCGGCTTGGATTAAGATATTAACCTCATCGATAAACATGGAATTATCTAGTTTGTTAAAATTAGAAAACGCATCTTCGACCTGAAAGAAGGTTAATTCAATACTGCCGAAACTTTATTTCTAAGGAAAACTAGTGGAAGGAGAGGCTATTAAAAAAGCCAATAAACATGAGAAAAATACTAATTAGCGGGGTAAACGCTTATTTTTTGCTTTTTGCGAGTCATATTCTCAAACTTTACTGAGCCCTGGACCTTGGAGAAAATAGTATAGTCGCTGCCTATCCCAACATTCTCACCTGGGTGAAATGTTGTACCGCGTTGACGAACAATTATTTCGCCGGGCTTCACAACCTGCCCTCCATAACGCTTGACGCCTAGACGCTTCCCTATACTATCTCTTCCGTTAGTGGTGCTGCCCTGTCCCTTTTTATGAGCCATTAAAGTTTCCTATTTCTTGATTATTTCTGTGATTTTCAATTGAGTGAAACGTTGACGGTGTCCATTTTTCCTGCGGTAGTTTTTTCGGCGCCTTTTTTTAAAAACAATTATCTTGGCGCTCTTTCCTTGCTCCACCACCTCACCCGTAACCTCACAATTAGAGATATACGGAGACCCTACTTCAATATTCTCCCCTTCTCCGACCATTAATACTTGGCTTAAAGTGACCTTATCTCCCACATCACTTTCTAGTTTTTCGATATTAATAAGGTCACCTTGAGAAACCTTATATTGTTTACCGCCTGTGTTTAAAACTGCGAACATTAAAAAAACTCCCTCGGTTTATTTTCTAACGAACAGAATTCAGGAATGTACTATAGGGTAGGATAGCAAACCCACATTGAACGGACTCTTGATTTTAATTAATTTGACCTTCTATGTCAAGCTTTTGAGAAGAAATTTAACGATAAAAGATTGTACATTTTGCTTAAAAATTTTAATTTAATACAATTCTTTTCAGCTATATAGAGCAAGTTCTCTTCAACAATAAAGCGATTCCCTTGACCCAGTTTAGGCCCTAGTGATATAACGCTATTTAACCAAATATAAGGCTTAGTCTATGTCTTTGAAGGATAAAGTAAAATGGAATAATAAATACAGTGTCCTCGAATACATAACTGGCAAGGAACCAGTCGAATGGCTAAAAAATCACTCAGATATACTTACCGGAAACGGTTTCGCGCTCGATCTTGCTTCAGGTGAGGGTAGAAATGCTGTTTTTGCCGCTGAAAAAGGGTATAAAACTCTAGCGGTAGATATATCAGCTAATGGACTTAAGAAAGCTCATGCCTTAGCCGAAGAAAAAGGGGTCACTATTGAAACCTGCATGGTAGATCTAGATTTCTGGGAAATTGAACGAAATAAATTTGACCTTATTCTTTGTTTTAATTTTCTTGATAGGCGAATTTTTCCAGCAATGAAAAATGCTCTAAAGCCAGGGGGGTTAATCTTTTACGAAACATTCACCGTCGACTATCTAAAATATAGTAGTTTTAAGCGTGAATGGGTTCTAGAGCACAACGAACTGCTAGATGCTTTTAGCGAATTACGAATTTTAAGTTACAGGGAGGTTGATACTAATGATAAAGCCTTCGCCTCTTTAATAGCTCTGAAGTAAAATGACTCATAAAAAAAGACATATTTTTTTTCAAATAGGGATTACTTTTTTTTTAGTCTGCTGTTGCTTATTTATAAGCTGTTCAGCGCCTGAAAAACGCCTTACTAAAGACCAATTAACCATTAAATACCGCTCTCAATCCTCACTTGACAGGGAAATAAAGAAACTCCGCCTTCAACACCCCGTTAAAATATCAGCAGAACAAATAACAAACCACCTACTCTCTTTACAATATAAACAATTGTCTTTTATAGGGAAAAAAAAGTATGTCTTTTCTCCAAAAGACGTACTTGAGATAACTCCTATAATCACTAAAGCTTTGAACCGAATACCTTCACACAAAGTTTTATATTATGAGGTTGAAACACCAAGAGGAAAAACAGCGGGAATCATTTTTCGAGCCGAAGGAAAAATAAATTGGCGGTTTGAGACTGTTAACGGAAGTAATTTTTTAAACAATAATTTTGCTCATAATAGAGGCTCCACTTGGGAGTTATTGCCTAAAAACGGTCAAAGGTTTCACAAAGAAAGCAGCATATTAGGTAACGACCGGAAGAGAAATTGGATTATATCCAATTTGAAGTTACCAGTGCGGTCTAAACGCGGTCGCAAATTAGAACTACTAAAAAAAATATCTGAACTCTCTACCCCCAAGCGTCCACAACGTGAAAAAATAAGTCAATCAAACAATGAGCAAGGTGGATTTGAAAAACGTTTACAGTTTTTGAAAGGGCTTCGTGATAAAAAGTTGATTGACAACGACGAGTATAAACATAAAAAAAAAGAGCTACTGGAACAGTTTCCTTGAGAAAACAGCTTCTGCAAAAAACTACCCAAAATTTCACTCACCATACACAAAGTTATTACGTTGAAGAAGCCCCTTAAAACAATTTAATCAACGCTTCCTAAGCAATGAAACGCCATCCCTAATGGTGAGCATGACTTTTTCGACACGATGATCATGCATAATTCTTTGGTTAAACCTTTTAATGGAGTGGTCAGATGGATCTTTTGGATTTAACACTCTTCCACTCCACAAAACATTATCGACTACGATCAACCCGCCAGGTCGTATAATCGGAAGCAAGGCTTCATAATAATTTAAGTAATTTTCCTTATCGGCATCAATGAAAGCCATGTCAAAAGAACCAGAAATTTTTTTTAAGGTATCCAGTGCTGGGCCTTCTTTTAAAAATATTTTTTTTCCATGTGGGCTTTTATTAAAAAACCGTGTTGCAAATTTTATTGCCACAGGGTCCATCTCACAGGTAATAAGATAGCCATCGTCTGGAAGAGCTCCAGCCATAGAGAGAGCACTATAACCACCAAAGGTGCCTATCTCTATAATTCGCCTTGCCTCCACAAGTCCTGCCAGCATTTTAAGTAACTGACCTTCAATGCGCCCCGTAAGCATGTGTGGGATTTCCAATTGATCGTATGTTTCCAGCTCCAGTTGCCATAAAAGGTCGTCTTCAATCTGCGTGTTATCATAAGCATAATTTTCTATATCTTCATTAACAAAATTCATATCTCTCCCTATAAATTAATATTCAATAGCTAACATCTTTTTCATCTTGTGCTCGCCAAGCATACCAGGTACCGACTGTTTCAAGTGGGTTCCATTTTTTCCCAATAGATTGCATTTGTTTAATTGTTGGTAGTTTGGGCATGCGGTACAACTTCTTCAGTGCTAACTGCAATCCTAAGTCTCCAATCGGTAAGACGTTAGGGCGGTTAAGTGAAAATATCAAAAACATTTCAGCTGTCCATCTACCAATTCCGTAAACTCGTGTCAGTTGGCAAATAACTTCGTCGTTATCCATATAATGCAAACGATGTGGCCGGAGAATTTTTTCATGAAAATGGAAACTCAAATCCTTCAAATACGCTACCTTTTGCTTTGACAAGCCCGCTTTTTGCAAGTCAAGATTTGCCAATTGCATTACTGCCTGAGAAGTTGGCGACTTTCCATTAAAAAGCTTGTTAAATCGAATTGTGATGGCATCTGCTGCTGCAACTGAAATCTGCTGACCAATGATTGCATTACACAAAACTTTAAAATAATTTCGGTTGCGTTTAAGCTTTATAGGACCTGATTCACGAATGAGTTTAGCCATGACTCCATCATTTTTATTAAAATGCTGAAGAATTTCTTTTCGACTAGGGATAATGCGGTTTTTAGAATTCATAGTTTAATACTAGATTCAATTAACTTGCAAAACCCGCAAGCATTTTAAGTACGGGGAGCACCTAATAACATCAACAGCCTCGTCGCTAATGTTATTATTATATAAATCAAGGGTGATAAGATTAGGAAATAATTCAGTTTCAGCGAGCATTTGAGCTGAATTATCATCCAAATCGTTTTGAGCTAAAGATAAAGTTAAAAGACTTGACCATGCTCTGCCATTACACAACTGGGCCAAGCCATCATTCCCTAGTTGCGTTCTCCCTAAATATAGCTCCTTTACATTTTGGAAAGCCGACGCATTCGCCAAAGCTTTCGCACCATCAATTTTAAGTTGATTCTGTTTAAGATATAGAATTTCAAGAGAAACTATTGTTTCTGATTGAGCTAGATCATCCACCCCTTTAGAACTTAAAAAATTATTCTGAATAAATAATCTTTTTAAATGAGTTAAATTTTTCGAGCTGGCCAATGAGCTAAGTGCATTATCAGTAAGTTTATTACTAGCTAAAGAAAGGACTTGAAGACTATTCAAATTTTTTGAATGAGATAAAAATTCTACCCCTTGATCACCAAAGTCGTTCCTATCCAACCATAACTCTGCCACAGTCTTTAGCCGAGAGTAGCCCATGAGATCCTCTAATTCTTCCAGGTTAATATCTTTATCATCAAGCTGGAGTTTAAATCGAGGCTCCGTTTTGCCACCATCACGCAAATAATTATCCATTTCTCCTCCATCTAAGGGGTTTTCATTGCTCAGTTCATGAGGAAGTAAAAACATACTATTATTTACAAGGCTTTCAAATAAAGGGCTCATCATTTTAGATCCAACCTTTCTTTTTGAAATGTCCGATAATTTTAATAGCTATTTGGCTGGGTTTCAAAAGAGTGGTATCAAAAATACAATCTGCTGCTGCTCGGTACTTGGGATCACGCTCCATTAAAACTTTCCTCTGTTCTTCTTGAAAACTAAGCGCTAATTCAAGTGGAGGTCTATTCGGGCCCCGACTTGCCCGATGAATAATTGTTCCAAAGCTGGATGTTAAAAGAACCATCTTCCCATTACGTCTTAAGTCCGTCACGTTACGGTCATCTAGAACTACTCCCCCACCGCAGTCAATAATCGAACTTAGGGCTTCCGAGGATACCCTCTCAACCACCTCACGCTCAATCTCGCGAAATTTCTCCCAACCTTGTTGTTTAACAATTTCAGAAATAGATTTACCGACTTTTTTAGCAATCTCATCATCAAGACTATAGCGCTGGCAATGAAGAGCATCTGCCAACACCTTTGAAATCACAGATTTTCCTGTTCCTCGGTAACCTATTAAAACGATATTCATACAATCAGTTTATCCTATTTAAAAATCAGCAACAAAAACTTACTTTGGGAAATTATACATATTGGCAAGGTTGAAGGTTAAAGTAGTTCAGAGCTTGATGCAAACGAAACTCCTTACTTATTATAAGTAAGTAAAAGCCGGTTGTTATTTTTCTATTGTGTTACAATTACCTGGCACTTCAAGGAGACATTCAAAAGGATCATCTAGGGTGCTAAACCTTTAGAGGAGGGCTTGCTGCTGTGAAAAAAAATATTTTTTTAAATCTTTTAATGCTCGGGTTTTGCACTACTTTTATTTCCTTTTCTTGGGCCGGTGATGATGCCGAAACAGCTGCAATGCGATCAGCCTGTGACAATGAAAAGAACTCCGCTGCCTGCTTTAGAATGGGGGAAAGGTACCGTATCGTTGACCGAGATAATAAAACTGCTTTCAAGTTTTATAAAAGCGCCTGTGAAGCAGATTATATGACAGGATGTACTTATGGAGGTAACCTTCTTTATATGAAGGGCACTCAATACAGTAAAGAATGGAAAGAAGCAAAAAAAATGTATCAAAAGGCCTGTGATGCAGGTGAGGATCCGTCTTGTTTTAATTTAGGGTCAATTAATTACAGAGAAGGAAGACAAAAAAAAGCAATAAAATTTTATAAACAAGCTTGCAAAATGGGAAATCAGGCTGGTTGCGCAAAGGAACAAAGATTGAAACGATGAAAAAAGTTGAAAAGCTGAAAAACTGGGAGGAACTTGTTAACGACGGGGAACAATACGGAGACTCCACAGGCGAACTAACACAAGACCAAAAAGCAGTTTTTGAAAATATCAAGGATCAAAAAATTCTTAAGCTACAGGATGCCTATGATTTTGTTAAAAGAGATGAGGTTACAAGAGCTCATGGAATTAAGCTAGCTACCCTAGTCTCTGATTTTGAACCTTTAAGTTTAGTTCATACAATAATCATCACTCATAATAATCTGGGACCCGAAGGCTTAAAAATTATAGCTGCATCAAGCTCTTTACCTAAGGTAGCCTACCTTCATTTAGGTTCCAATAATCTAGGAGATGAAGGGCTAGAGATTCTTGCTTCCTGCGATCTTTTCTCGGAAGTAAAAACACTCAATCTAGAACAAAATGGAATTACTGAGCGAGGAGCTAAAGCTTTGGCAACATCTTCTGCGTTAACTCAATTAACCTCACTAAATTTAGTTGACAACAGAATTGGCGATCAAGGTGCACTAGCCGTTGCAAACTCGGATACTTTGTCGAACTTAACCTATCTGCATTTAGGAGGCAATCGGATAAAATCTGAGGCAGCAAAAGCAGCCCTTCGCGAATCTAAAAAGCTAACCCGGCTAAAAACACTTAAGGTCTTCTAAACAAATATTCTTGGGAAAAGCCTTATGCTCAGAAGAATGGGCTGTTCCTTGGTGAGGAATTATGATTTTTTTTATCATATCCACTTGTTTAATAAAGAGCACCAAGTTCCTTAATTAGATAACTCAGGGTCTTCTGGACGTAATAGTTCAGGCCGAGAATAATTAACTAAACCTGGCGTGGTCTCTACCCCCTCTTGAAGAACAAGTGTCTTTAAGTTAGTCAAAATTTTAGTTTCATGTATTGCCTTCGCACCTGCCGGACCAAAAGCGTTTCGTCCCATGTAAAGGTGTGTCAGCCCGCTTAATTGATTCGAAGTTCCAATAGATTTAGCACCCTCGTCTCCAATCATATTCTGAGAAAGGTTGAGTACTTTGAGGTTTCTTAAATTGGAAGTTTCGGCAATGATTCTTACCCCCTCGTCACTAAACTTATTTGCCGCTAGATTAAGCTCTTCAAGATTTTCTGCAATTTTACCACTGAGCAGTGATCGGACCCCCTCAGCATCTAAATAACTACGTTCAAGATCAAGTTTTTTGAGGCATGGAAGCTTATCAGATACACCGACAGCAACAGCGGTTTTATTTCCAGCTTCCATCCAACCTATATCAAGGGATTCTAATTGCGGAAAATTCGATGATTTAACAAAATCTACCAGGGAATCGTCGGTTAACTTATTGTCTGATAACGAGAGTGATTTGATATTTTTTAAACTAGCTGTTGAAGAATTGGCCCACACCTTTATCCCTTCATCTGTTATAAAATTAACTCCAAGCTTTAAGACTTCAAGCTTCAGCAACTGACTCGATTCGCTCAAGATTTTTAACGCCTCGTCTCCAATTTGATTATCCTCTAAATCCAAAACCAGAACCTCGCTAACTTGAACGGACCTTGCCAATAAAGTGATTTCATCTGTAGAATAATATTTACCCGATAGCTTTAGTACCGTAGAGTTTTCTTCTAAACTAATTGAAATAGCTTGTTCAATTCTTGGACTCAGTTCTTCTAAAGTTGGCCTACTGTTATCATACTCGGCGTCACCACCTCTAATAATACCCATTAAAACGCTCCTAAAAAAATACTTCGGCTATTCCCTATAATAGCTGGAATAAATAAGGACTATCTCTGATTTCTTTGGTGTATAATACGCAAGCCTTCAAGAGTTAGAAAGGGGTCAATAGTGTCTATTGATTTAGCTTTAGAAGCTATTAAGTCAACTATCCCCCCAGTTGCAACAACACGGGCTTTTTCTTGAAGTTCTTCCTGTATCTTCAAAACCATTCCATCAATCATACTAATGAATCCATAAATTGTCCCTGAATGAATGCTCTCAATCGTCGACTTTCCTATAACATGATCAGGCTCTGCCATCTCAACGCGAGGCAGTTTAGCCGCATTTTTAAAAAGAGCCTCTAAAGATAATTGAACGCCAGGGAAAATAGCCCCCCCAAGATACTCGCCTTTTTTAGAAACAGCATCAAATGTTGTTGCAGTACCAAAATCGACTATGATCAGCGGCCCTCCATATTTCTCATAAGCAGCCACAGAATTGACAATACGATCGGCACCTACTTCAGCAGGATTTTTATAAAGTATCGATATTCCAGTCTTAATTCCAGGGCCAACGATTAGAGGATCACACGAAAAATATTTTCCGCTCATCTCCTTTAAAATAGGGATCAAAGGTGGAACCACACAAGCAACAATAATATCATCAATAATTTTAACTTCTACATCATTAAGAAGAATGAATTCTTTGATTAGTACCCAATATTCATCAGAGGTACGCGTCCGTTCAGTTCGAATACGCCAGTGGGTCAAAAGTTTACTCCCAGAGAATAAACCAATAACATTATTAGAATTGCCAACATCGATAGCAAGTAACACTGACAGAACTCCCGTTTAATTTAATACTTATTAAAGTTATTTATTATTTAATGGTTTTTGTAATGGGCAAAGCAGTTTTCCAACCTTTTTACCTCTAAACCACAATAATATTAACTAAAAGTCGACATTGTACTTTAGCTACTTATCACTAAAAAAGGAACAAATTACATCAATATAATTTAGTCGAAAAACTCAAAAACACGACCCTTTGCACTAGATAGTTTTTAAGCTATAATTTCTACCATAGTTTTCAAAAAAGTTTTAGTAAACTTTAACTAACTAAAGTCAAATTTAAAGAACCTCAATATATGACCGAAGATCAAAATCATATTGAAATGGAAGACATCTCTATTTATCCCCTTCAGCGGTCTGCTGACTATTCTTATTGGGAAGCAATTAATTTTGAAGACCTCCAAACAAGTGTTTTAGACAAACTTTCTGATGAAAAACTAAAGACATTTTTTGGTGTGGTAAGAAATGGAAGCGCGTTTAAATTAGGGGACTATTTTTATAGAATTAACGCAGACTAACACATCACAAATTATCCTTAAATCCGCGGTAGTTTTGTTAATAAAAAATTTATAGCTTCCCACCTAAATTATGGATCTAGTATTCTGGAAAAGTGATATTCATGTCTGATTCCACCTCAAAGTATAAATTTACTTTCGGCCAGCAAGTTCATCATAAACTCTTCGATTATTATGGGGTAATTGTTGCTGTAGACCCTTGTTATAAAGGGGATGATCAATGGTATGAAATTGTGGCTCGCTCGCGCCCACCGAAAGAAAAACCTTGGTATCACGTAAAAAAAACTGACGGGATGGAAACTTACGTCGCAGAACGTAACTTAGAAAGCAATCCAGCAACAAATAACTGACTTATTAGCTACTTCCATTTTACTCTACAAAAATACCAGAGTAAAAGGCGACCAGAAAGATCAAAAAACCACCCCATAAATTTCGCGCTAAACTTTGGCTATGCTTAAAGGTTTCAAAATCTTTCGAAGATTCTTCATTACGATCAAACAATAACCAGTATTCAAGAACTAACCAAATGGGTGGAAGCAATGTCCAAGCCGCGAATATAACTTCACGAGGACACGCATCTAAATGCGAGCGATAGGTGTAAAATAAACCGACTATCGCTAGAGCTGGTCCCAAAATTTTCCTGACTTTAGCTTTTTTCCACTTCTTGATAACTTTATTTTCGCTAGTCATTTTATTTATCCATTAGTTAAACAAAAAAACTCGAACTCTACCTGACGCAAACAATAGAACAACACAATTACTTTAGATTCACTTTCAAAAAATAGGTAATTTCTAAGCTTGGGTCCGATGGTAGATCATAATGAAAACAAATTGCAAAGCTAAAAAACAAACTAATGGGAATAATAAACTTTCTACCACCCCAAATAATGACATTAGCACCAAAAAAAATAATGGCAAGTCCACTCCGTTCCAACTCCAGGCAATCATCAAAGGTTTGATTCTTTTTTGATATTTTTGCCTCTCATCTGAAGACAACAAAGAATCATTATAATTTTCCTTTTCACTTCCCGTAAATTTAGCAAGACTTGTAAAATAACCACAAAAAATTAATCGCTGAAATTGAAGGTAGTAATAATATACTTTAAATAAAGTTGAGTTATTTTTAGAAATTTTTAAATAAGTGTCTAATATTTCTTTAACGCTCCCATCATATCCTTTTTGGATAGTGGTTATGATTGTGAGTTTACAGTAATCGTAGGCTATTCCTCGCAAGATAGTAATCAAACCAAAAACAACCAATGGGATATGCTCTTTGTCGATACCAGTCATCACCCCTGTGAGAACAGACAAGTAAATAACATAGCCAGCAATACCATCTAAAAGTCGACCAAAATCACTAGAGCACCCTTTAGCACGAGCCAATTGGCCATCCACACAATCCAAAATCAACACAATTTCTAATAAAATACCTGCAAAAAAGAATGCCTGTAATGTACCAATACTAAAAATATATGCTGAAACCAGTCCAACAAAAACCGAAAAATAAGTGACTTGATTCGGAGTAACCCTGGTATTTTTTAATGTTTGCACAATACTCGCTGCTAGAGGATTGTGAAGGTAGCGATTTACTGGTTCAATTATTTCTTCAACCGAAGAAACTTGGGTTGTCGATACATTCATTTTTTTTATAACCAGTTATTTTTCTTACACCAATCAATTGTCTCTTTTAGACCTTTTTCTAAATCATATTTTGGCTGAAATCTATGCGATTCAAAAAATTCTTTTGGAGATGCAACCCACGATGTTTGGCAAACATCAATAACTCTTTGCCTATCGAAAAATGCTGGCTTAGAACCAAATAAAGCTAAAGTCTCAAAGAAAAAAGAAAAAAAAGGGAGTAACATCTCTGGAATAAGTAAAGGTTTAGCGCGTACATTAAGAGTTTGCGTTGCAAATTCCGAAATATTTTTCCAAGTATATGATTCGCCATCAGTGACATAATACAATCTACTGCTCTGGGGGAAACAAGCCGCTGCTTGGACAATAGCTCTAACAATATCTTTAACGTAAACCAAGGATAGCTCACGCCTACTTGTGCCCACTTTTATATTCCAACCTTGGCTCAAAGCTTTTAAATAAACAAAGAAATTTTTCTCTCGAGGGCCATAAACTACTGGAGGTCGAATAATCACAATAGGAAGGGATGAGGCGGCATATTTTAATGCTATTTTTTCTCCCGCAAGCTTTGACTCCCCATAATAAGTAACAGGGTTACATAGATTTTTTTCTTGAGCTGGTTCACCTTCAATGCTAGGCCCTGCTGCGGCTAGACTACTTAAATGAATTATTGCCTTTATGTTCTCCCCAATCGCTAAACACCTTTTATAAAGATTCTCGCAGGAGTTTACATTGCCATAAAAATAATCGTTTCTTGTTTTAGCCTTGGTCAGACCGGCACAGTGAAAAAGATAGTCGGCTTCCTTAAGACAATCAATAGGCGAGTTTTGTAATAGATCAACAACATGAACTTTTACTCGATCTGATTTATTCAACCATTTTTGGTCACTAGTTTCCCGGACTAAAGCGTGAACAGCACAACCATGCTCAACTAAAAAATCAACTAAATGACTTCCAATAAAACCTGTGGAACCCGTAACAACAACGGTGGTATTTTTAAGAGAGGACATTCCGTTCATAAATTCGGTGTCTTTTATAAATAACGCCGCCTAGGCGATAAATAGGTGCAAGCATATTTTTATTATCTTCAAGCACCCACGACATATCGCACCACTTTATTTTTTTTTCTAAAAATTTTTTATAAGTTTCGTAATAGAGCGCAGTGTCAATTCCAATGCGCCGATATTTTTCATTAACGCCTAAAGCTACAACTCGGTATAATTTTAATTTATTTTTATTCCAAAAAAAATTAACCCACCCAAATGGGAAAATTCTACCGTTCATTTTTTTTAAAATCGGATTAATATCCGGCATAGTCAACGAAAAGCCAATTGCCTTTCCATTGACTTCTGCAACAAAACAAAACTCTGGATGGAAGAAACTTCTAATTTCATTTGCAGAATATTTAAATTCACTTCTAGACATTGGGATGAAACCCCAATTATCTTTCCATGACTCGTTATAGATTCTCCACATACTATCTATTTCTTTGTCAAACTTATTCAAGCAAAACGGCCTTACAATAAAACGTTTTCTTTTTTTAATACGCGACATTGCCGATTCAAGATATTCCGGCATATTTGGTAATTCCATCCTCAGAGAAACCAGATCCTTATATTTTCTAAACCCAAAACTCTCAATTTGATCCGAATAATAACTAAAATTATATGGAATTCCTATAACTGGAGGGGTGTCAAAACCATCTACGAGCAAACCACATTCATGATTAATCGAAAAATTTACTGGACCAATGAGTTTTTTAAATTTTTTTTTCCGACACCATTTTTCTGCTTCACTGAACAATAAATCGGAAGCCTGCTTATCATTAACCACTTCAAACATTCCAAAAAAACCTACCTGCTCGGACGAGCTTTTGTTATAAGTATAATTTTCGACAAGAGCAACTCTACCTACAACTGTTTGATTGTTAGAAACGACTAAAAAAAAATCAACTTTAGAATCTTTAAAAAATGGATTCGCGATAGGGTCTAAGAATCTTTTGCGCTCACTAATTAAAGGAGGAACCCACAGGGGAGAATCACCATAAATTTTCCATGGTAGCCGTATAAATTGGTTTTTATCGGTGGAGTTTTTTACCTCTTTAAGACTAAAAACCATTATTGGGGCAAGACACCCAATTTCTTCAAATTCTTTTTAAATGAAATTAAAATTTGACCCAAATCTTCTTTAGTATGCGCGCAGGTATAACTCGTTCGAATCATAGCTTTTAGCGGCGGGACTACTGGAGAAACTGCGACACCAGCAAATATTCCATCATCAAACAGCAACCTATTCATGTAAAGCGTAAGTGCTTCATCACCTATCTGAATAGGAACAATAGGGACATGATTATTGTTGACCTGAACTCCCATTTCAAAAAATGCTCGCTTTATAAAAGCTGTGTTTTCACGCAAGCGGTTTCTTCGTTCCGGATCATTGGCAAGAATATCTAAACCTTCTATAACACCCGCAACAGAGGCTGGGGGCAAAGCTGCTGTAAAAATAAATGCGGAAGCCTTATGCCTTATGTATTCTGCGATATCCTTTTTTGTAGAAACAAAACCTCCAATTGACCCTAAGCTCTTGGAAAAAGTCCCCACATAAATATCAACATCTTTTTCGACATCGAAATATTCACAAGCCCCTCTTCCACTATCACCCAAAACTCCCATACCGTGAGCTTCATCCACCAATAAACTCGCCCCGTGGTTTTTTGCAAGCTTGACAATTTCAGGAAGATTAGCGACATCACCACTCATGCTGAATACACTATCAGTAATAATGAGTTTTCCTCTGACCTGAGAGTTTTTTTGAAGTAAGTGCTCCAAGTGATCCATGTCGTTATGCCGATAACGCAAAGTTTTTCCCGGAGCAATAGCACAACCCTCATAAATACTTGCGTGATTTTCACGATCCGAAAAAGCTAAGTCCTGTCTCCCCAGAAGACAGGAGATGGTACCCTGATTAGCCTGAAAACCAGTTGACATAACAATCGAATCTTCGCGGCCAAGAAACTTGGAAATATTTTTTTCTAAAGTGCGGTGTAAACTTAGTGTGCCATTAAGAAATCGACTCCCAGTACATCCAATTCCAAATTTTTCAATGGCATTCCTTCCCGCAGAAATAACCCTAGGGTCTTTGGCCAATCCAAGGTAATTATTACTTGAGATGGTCACTACATCTTTTCCATCAATGACCACATGAGAACTTCCTGTTTTTTCTATTTCACGGAAATAAGGATAAATTCCTAAATCCTTAGCCTGTTTAGGGGCCTGATAATTAGAACATTTAGAAAGAATTCCTTCATCACTTTCAGTGGACGGATGAAGGTGACCTGTTTCAAAATCAAATTTCTCTTTTATCTGAACTATTTTTTTAGCTGATTCGGGATCTATTGAGGTTTTTGGCATAACTTTCTTGGCGTCAAAGCACCTTCTATTTTATAGAGGAAAAAATGGACTATCTAATGTATGAGAGTATTTAGCACTATAAAAAAGATCAATCTATTGTTTTTACAGTCATTACGAAGACATCGAATATTAGCATTAAAAACATCCCACAAAAAGGACAAAAAGCACAAAACTCCCAGATTCTTTCCAAAGGCGAGCTAGAGAAGATGATAACCCATTAGAACTAGTCTGAATATATAGGTTTTTTTTTGAAAACCGCTCCCTAAGTCTTTGATGAGTCTTCCCGAGAGAGTGGTATGGCATTTCTGGAATAAGATGGTGTGTGGCAT
>CAZOYP010000060.1:0-15171 GCA_964584125.1 uncultured Nitrospinaceae bacterium
CTTCCTTGGTAAGGAAGAGGTCATCGGTTCAATCCCGATCGTGGGCTTGTTTTAATGCGTATGCTATGGGGTGGTTGAGTTATTTTTCTGGTTGGTTTGAAACAATAATCTAGGTTTTAAGTTTATGCGAGATATTATTAGTTTGGCTTGTTCTGAGTGCAAGCGTAGGAATTATTCAACGACTAAGAATAAAAAGCTAACGACTCAGCGTTTGGAGTTTAAGAAGTATTGTAGGTTTTGTCGAAAGCATATTCTTCATAAGGAAACGAAGTAAGGCGGTGGTTGGCTGTTCATTGCCAAGTGATTTGTGGAGCGGGCCCAGTGTTTAGGCTAATTAATTCGGATCTTTATTCAGGTTTTGGAATGCGAATAGGCCAGTAGCTCTAATGGCTAGAGCGTCGGACTCCAAATCCGGTGGTTGGGGGTTCGAATCCCTCCTGGCCTGTATAGAATTTTTAAATAGGTGTGAGTGAATTTCAAATGGTGACTAAAGCTATTCAGTTTTTGTCAGAAGTTAAAGGCGAGGTTAAGAAAGTTACCTGGCCTTCTAGGAAAGAGGCTATGGGGGGGACAGCGGTGGTTCTCTTAGTGGTCCTTATTATGGCTATTTTCTTAGGGTTGGTTGATTTGCTTTTGTCTAAAATTATTGCAGCTATTTTGTGATGACTGCGGTTGAGGGTGACGAGTTGTGAGTAAGAACTGGTATGTGATTCATACGTATTCGGGTTTTGAGCAAAAAGTTAAAACTAGCCTCATGGAGCAGTTTGAGCGTTCTGCGAACAAGGAAGACCTGGGGGAGATTATTGTCCCCGTGGAGGACGTTGTCGAGGTTCGTAAGGGGAAAAAGAAGATCTCGTCAAGAAAGTTTTTTCCTGGGTATGTTCTCATTAGCGTCGAGATGTCGCAAGATATCTGGTACATGATTAAGAATACTGCTAAGGTCACCGGATTTCTTGGTAGTGGGGGGAAGCCTGTTCCGTTGTCGGAAGAGGAGGTGGTGGCAATTAAGGGGCAGATAAGTGGGGAAGCTTCCCAGCCTAAACCCAAGTTTTCTTTTGAGAAGGGCGAGAATGTTCGTGTTATAGATGGTCCCTTCGTTAATTTTAACGGCACGGTCGACGAAGTTAATCAGGATAAGGGTAAGGTTAGGGTGATGGTTTCTATTTTTGGTAGGGCAACACCGGTTGAGTTAGAGTTTCCTCAGGTCGAGGCTGTTTGACAGGTTTCGGTTCTTTGAGTTGATTATAAAAGATTAGAAAGGAACAACGTGGCTACAAAAGAAGCACTATCTCTGATTAAATTGCAGATTCCTGCTGGTCAAGCGACACCCTCACCACCGGTTGGGCCCGCATTGGGGCAACATGGCGTTAATATAATGGATTTTTGTAAAGCTTTTAATGCGGAAACGCAGGGTAAAGAGGGGGTGATTATTCCAGTTGTTATTTCTGTTTATAAGGACAGAACTTTTTCCTTCGTCACAAAGTCACCGCCTGCATCGGTTCTTTTAAAGCAGGCCGCTAGTGTTGCTAAAGGTTCTTCAAATCCTAGCCGCGAGTTTGTGGGTACTGTTACTAGTGAGCAGGTTCGAGAAATAGCTCGAACTAAAATGAAAGATCTGAATGCAGCTACTATCGAGCAAGCAGAGCGTATTATAGGAGGTTCCGCAAAGAGCATGGGAATTAAGGTCGAAGGTTGAATTGATTGAGGGGGGGGGTATGGCAAAGACGAGTAAAAGAATGAAAGTTGCCCGCGAAAAAATAGAAGATTTGAAGGAATACGATTTGATGGAAGCGGTGAGTCTGGCGAAGGGATCAGCTCTGGCTAAGTTTGACGAGTCGATGGATATTGCAGTGCGCTTAGGTGTGGATTCGCGTAAAGCGGATCAAAATGTCAGGGGGAGTGTATTGCTTCCAAAGGGAACAGGGAAAAAATTTCGTATATTGGTTTTCGCGAAGGGTGAAAAAGAAGCGGAGGCCAGAGAAGCTGGGGCAGAGTTCGTGGGTAGCGAAGATCTGTTGAAAAAAATTCAAGAGGGATGGTTGGGGTTCGATCGCGTGGTGGCTACACCAGATATGATGGGTGTGGTTGGAAGGGTTGCTAAGATTTTGGGTCCTAGAGGGATGATGCCGAATCCAAAAACAGGAACAGTTACCTTTAACATTAAAGAGGCTGTTAGCGAAATTCAAGCTGGTAAGGTTGACTTTCGAGTCGACAAAGCAGGAACTGTTCATGCTCAAGTGGGGAGGGCTAGTTTTTCCGTAGAAGATTTGGCTGAGAATTTTAATGCACTTATGGCGGAATTGATTCGTCTTAAACCCTCATCGAGTAAGGGTAAATATGTTAAAGGTGTTTCTCTTTCTTCGACAATGGGTGCTGGAGTTAGGGTTGCTGTATCTAATTGATGTGTGATTTTTGGTGTTTTTCAACAGTTTTTCTTAAGGGTTTTGTTTTTTTTGGTTAAGCTGCCCAGTCGAATAGAGAGGTTGTTCAGTGGCAAATCCAGTTAAAGTTGAGAAGGTTGAGGAGTTGCACGGTATTTTTTCACGGGCAAAATCCGTGGTGGTTGCTAATTATCAGGGTATAGATGCTGAGGGGATAACGGCGTTGCGTGTTCATATGAGAAGTCGCTCTGTGGATTTTCGTGTTGTAAAAAACACATTAGCTCGCAGAGCTGTGAAAGACACCTCTCTTGAGGTTCTAGGTGGGGATTTTCGAGGTCCGATTTCCATTTTAATTGGCTTTGAAGATGCGATTGCTCCCGCTAAGGCTTTGTCTGATTTTGCTAAGTCTGAAGGTGCTAAATCTCCAGAAGTAATTTGTGGGGTAATTGAAGGGAAAAAAGTTTCTCCAGGAGAGGTTCAAGCTCTCGCAGAATTGCCGTCAAGGGAAGAACTGATTTCGCAAATGTTGTCTGTGTTTCAGGGGCCAACGACCAACTTTGCGGGGGTGTTCTCCTCTTTGTTGCGTAAGCTTGTTGGGACTCTTGATGCTGTTCGAGAAAAAAAAGAAATTAGTTGAGAGTTTTTGACCGTTTTTTTTAAAGGGTGAGTCGGTTTTAAATTTTCAGTTTGCCAAAATTTACTAAGGTTTAGTTTAAGAAATTTATTTATCGAAAGGAGGTCGAGATGGCCGTTGCAAAGGAAGATGTTGTGTCTTTTATTGATAATATGACTGTGTTGGAAATGTCAGAATTTGTTAAAGAACTAGAAGAGAAATATGGTGTTACTGCAGCAGCGCCAACCGTTGCTGTTGCTGCTATTCCGGGTTCTGATGTTGGTGCAGGAGAAGCAAAGACGGAATTTGATGTTGTTCTGACTGCTACTGGAGATAAGAAGATTCAGGTGATAAAAGAGGTGCGCGCCATAACGGGCTTGGGTTTAAAGGATGCTAAAGAGTTAGTCGAGAGTGCTCCTAAGCCTATAAAGGAAGGTGTTAAGAAAGAAGAAGCTGATGAGATTAAGCAGAAGGTAGAAGCGGCTGGTGGAACGGTAGAGGTAAAGTAGTTTTTTTTGGATCCTTTTTGGCTTAAGTGTTTATTCTTTTCTAATCCTTTCAAAATAAGGTTTGATTAAGTATGTCGAAGACTATTTCTGAGAAGCGTTTAGCTGGAAGTTTACGAGTAAGGCAAAATTTCGCAAAAATACCTCAAGCTATAGATATTCCAAATCTGATTGAGATTCAAAAAAAATCGTTTGAATCTTTTATGCAAAGTAATGTTGCTTATAGGCATCGTGAGTTAAAGGGTTTAGAGGAAGTTTTTTGTGATGTGTTTCCTGTTTCCGATCTTAATGTAAATGCTCAGATTGAGTATGTGGGGCTTGAGGTTGGTGCTTGGGAGTGTGCTTGTGGTGACTATGGAGAGTTGGGTGGTCCAGGTGAGGTTTGTGGTAAATGTGGGCAGGAGGCTGTTTATAAAGAAAAGCATACCCTCGGTGAGTGCAGGCAGAAAGGTCTGACTTACTCAGATCCCATAAGAATAGTTGTTCGCTTAGTATTGTTTGATCGAGAGACGGTTGATATCAATGCCAGCACGGTAAAAAAATTATTAGGTAAGTATATTGTCGAGGATCTAAAGAGTCCAAAAACTGGGAAAGTCCTTTTCCCTGCGCGTACTGAGATTACTCCAGAAGTGATTGCGGTTATACGGGAGCAGAAAGTGGCTCAAATAGTCAGTAATGTTGTGCGGGAGGTTAAGGAACAGAAAATATTCTTAGGCGAAATGCCGATGATGACTTCTAATGGAACATTCATGATTAATGGCGTCGAGCGCGTTGTGGTTAGTCAAATGCATCGTTCGCCGGGAGCCTTTTTTTCTCATGATAAGGGCAAGTCGCATGCGAGTGGAAAAATTCTTTATTCTGCTAGGATTATCCCGGATCGCGGCTCATGGATTGACTTTGAGTTTGATATTAAGGATATCCTGCATGTAAAAATTGATCGGAGAAGAAAGCTTCCCGCTACAATTCTTTTGCAGGCTTTTGGGATGCAAGTGAAGGAGATTCTTGAGACCTTCTATGAGATAGAGGCGATTAGCGTTTCTCCTAAAGATCAGCGAGTTTTTGTGTCTAGTAAGAGCTTGTTGATAGGACATAAAGTTTTAGAAGATATTGTTGACTCTAAAACTGATGAGGTTGTTCTTAAGGCAAATAAAAAAGTTGTTCCGGCTGTGATGCGTAGGTTGGGGCGAATGTCCAGGTCTGTGAAGGTTGAGATAGATCCTGAGGGTTTGGTGGGGTCTTATTTGTTTGATGAAATAGTGGATAAGGACACAGGGGAAGTTTTTGCAGAAACAAATCAAGTTATTACTCAAGAACTCCTTGGGTTTATTTTTAAAAATGGGACAAAGCAAATTACGATTCTTCGTGTAGATGAAGAATTGCTTGATACGGCTATCAGAGATACGGTGGCAGTGTCTAAAGTTGATAATCAGGTAGACGCGATAAGGGAAATATATAAACGCCTTCGTCCCGGGGATCCTCCAACCCCCGAAATAGCAAAGTCGCTATTTTGGAATCTTTTTTTTAATCCAAAGAGATATAATCTTTCCGTTGTTGGGCGTATGAAGCTTAACCAGAAGTTTGGACTTGATATTCCGATCGAAAACCGATTGTTAACTTTGGAAGATCTAAAGTCTGTGATGAAGTTTCTGGTTGGCTTGAGAAATGGAATCGGCGCTATTGATGACATTGATCATTTGGGTAACCGGCGGGTAAGGTCTGTTGGCGAATCGCTTGAAAATCAGTTTAGAATTGGTCTTGTCAGAATGGAGAGGGCGATCATAGAGCGAATGTCCATTCAGGATCTAGATGTTTCAATGCCTCATGATCTCGTTAATGCAAAGCCTGTGACTGCGGCGATAAAAGAGTTTTTTGGAAGTAGCCAGTTGTCTCAGTTTATGGATCAAACTAATCCTTTGTCAGAAATAACTCATAAGCGTCGTTTGAGTGCTTTGGGTCCTGGTGGTTTGACTCGTGAGCGAGCGGGGTTTGAGGTGCGAGACGTTCACCCAACTCACTATGGACGTGTTTGTCCCATCGAAACACCTGAGGGTCCTAATATCGGCCTTATCGCTTCGTTGAGCACTTACGCCAGAGTTAATGAATATGGATTTATTGAAACACCCTATAGAAGGGTTGAAAAGGGATTGGCTAAGGGTGAGGTGGAGTTTCATACAGCTATGGTCGAAGATCAATACGTAATCGCGCAGGCTAATGTGGCTCTCGATGAAAAAAAGAGGTTTCGCGATGAGATTGTTTCAGCTCGACAGGGAGGTGATTTTGTTTTGTCCCAGAGTAATAAAGTTGATTATATGGATGTTTCGCCAAAACAGCTTATTAGTGTTGCCGCATCCTTAATCCCGTTTTTGGAAAACGATGATGCCAATCGAGCGTTGATGGGTTCAAATATGCAACGACAGGCGGTGCCCTTGGTTCGGCCTAAAGCGCCGCTAGTTGGAACGGGTATGGAGGCTATTGTGGCTTATGATTCTGGGGCAGTTATTATTGCCGAAGAAGATGGTGAGGTTATCAGCGCTGACTCTATGCGCATTGTTGTTCGTAATGATGTTAAGAAATCACGCGGCAAAGCAGCGGGAAGTGATGGTTATCTCGATTCAACGGTAAGTATTTATGCCTTGGCTAAATATCAAAGATCTAATCAGAATACCTGCGTTAATCAAAGACCACTGGTTGTATCGGGGCAAAAAATCAAAAAGGGTGAAGTTATAGCTGATGGTCCAGCAACTGAGCAGGGCGAGCTTGCTTTAGGCCGTAATGTTCTTGTCGCATTTATGCCTTGGGATGGATACAACTTTGAGGATGCGATAATTATTAGCGAAAAGATAGTCAGGGAGGACGTTTACACTTCTATACACATTGAAGAGTTTAATGTCGAAGCGAGGGATACTAAGCAGGGTAGGGAGGAAATCACCAGAGATATCTCAAATGTTGGGGAAGAGGCACTTAAGGACCTTGATGAAAGTGGCATAATCCGTGTGGGCGCAACTATAAAGACGGGTGATATTCTTGTGGGTAAAATTACGCCGAAGGGTGAAACCCAGTTGAGTCCTGAAGAAAAACTCCTCAAGGCAATTTTTGGAGAAAAGGCTGGAGATGTGCGAGACACTTCGCTGAGAGTTCCTCCTGGAATACAGGGGACAGTGATTGATGTAAAGGTCTTTTCTCGAAAAGGCATCGATAAAGATTCCCGAACAGTTCAGATTGAAGAAGAGGAGGCCGCTCGAATCCAAAAAGATTTTAATGACGAAATTAGGATTGTTGAAAGTGAAACAGAGAAGCAGATACGTTCTATTTTATCTGGGAAAACCGTTAGTAAGTCAATAAAAATTGGTAATCGGGATTTTAAAAAGTCGGAGATTCTTGAGGAGCATTTGTTTGGTAAGTTAAAAGCTAAGGACTTGGTTCAGATTCCTGTTAAGGATGTTGACATAGATGGGCTTCGAGGATTGGAAGAAAATAGTAGAAAGCGAATTAGTGTTTTAAAGTCTACCATGAAGGAGAAGATCGTTCAGTTGCAAAAAGGCGATGAGTTATCTCCGGGTGTAATTAAATTAGTCAAAGTTTTTTTGGCTATGAAGCGTAAGTTGCAGGTAGGTGATAAAATGGCTGGCCGGCACGGTAACAAGGGTGTTGTTTCGACTATTGTTCCCGAGGAAGATATGCCGTATCTGGAAGATGGAACTTCGGTTGAAATTATACTTAATCCGCTTGGCGTTCCATCTCGTATGAACGTAGGGCAGATTTTAGAAACTAATTTGGGAATGGCGGCGAAGGAAATTGGTAGGCATATGGCAACACCTGTTTTCGATGGAGCAAGGGAGGAAGATATTCGTGGGTTACTTGGGGAAACTCGGTTTTCTGAAGCTGGTACAGAGCAGCTTACTGATGGTCGTACCGGTCAGTTGTTTCGTCAAAAGGTAATGATTGGTTATATATATATCCTTAAGCTTCATCATCTGGTTGATGATAAGATTCACGCTCGCTCGACTGGACCCTACTCCCTTGTTACCCAGCAACCACTTGGCGGAAAAGCTCAATTTGGTGGGCAGAGGTTAGGTGAGATGGAGGTGTGGGCATTAGAGGCTTATGGTGCTGCTTATACTCTTCAGGAAATGTTGACCGTGAAATCGGATGACGTGGAAGGTCGTAAGCGTATGTATGAGGCTATAGTTAAGGGAGAAACTACTGCCACTCCAAGTCTTCCAGAGTCATTCAACGTTTTGGTTAAAGAGTTGCAGAGCCTAGCTATAGATGTAGAGCTTATTGAAGCTGTAAAATAAATCGTTTCACGCGGTTTTTTTTGATCGAGTTACTCTTGAGGTTGTACCTTAAATACTATTTAACTATTAAAAGGAGATAATCCTGGTGGATAGCTTTACGTTATTTGATAAGCCAAAAAACCCGGTATGTTTTGATGCGATGCGGGTCCGTCTAGCCTCGCCAGAAAAAATCCGTTCATGGTCTTATGGAGAGGTTAAGAAACCGGAGACAATAAATTATCGCACTTTCAAGCCAGAAAGGGATGGGTTGTTTTGTGCTAAAATTTTTGGTCCGGTCAAAGATTGGGAGTGTAATTGCGGAAAGTACAAGCGGATGAAGCATAAGGGGGTCGTTTGTGAGAAATGTGGTGTGGAGGTCATTCTTTCTAAGGTGCGTCGCGAGCGGATGGGTCATATAGAGTTGGCTAGTCCCGTTGCCCATATTTGGTTTTTTAAGGGGCTCCCTAGTCGTATTGGTCATCTGTTGGATATAAGCCTTAAAGATCTTGAGAGGATTATTTACTTTGAAAACTACATAGTTATAGACCCGGGTGATTCGGATCTTAATCCAGGTCAGCTTCTAGATGAGGAAGAGTTTCGTGAAATAGAAATGGAGTATCCTGATACTTTTAAGGCAATGATTGGTGCTGAGGCGATTGATCACATGCTAAGCTCATTGGATCTTGATGCTGAATCAGTTCGTCTTAAAGGGGAATTGCTTGTTACAAAATCGGTAATGAACAAGCGTAAGATTTCAAAACGGCTCAAGGTCATCGAAGCTTTCCGTAGTTCTGGGAATAGTCCCGATTGGATGATACTTAAGGTAGTTCCTGTTATTCCTCCGGAATTGAGACCTTTGGTTCCTTTGGATGGCGGGCGATTCGCAACATCGGATCTGAATGATCTCTATCGTAGGGTTATTAACCGGAATAATCGATTAAAGCGGTTGCAAGAATTAAGGGCCCCTCAAATTATTATTCGTAACGAAAAGCGGATGCTCCAAGAGGCTGTTGCTGCGTTATTTGATAATGGTCGTAGAGGTAGAACTCTTCGCGGAACAAATAAAAGACCTCTAAAATCACTAAGTGATATGCTGAAGGGTAAACAGGGTAGATTTCGTCAAAACCTGCTAGGGAAGCGAGTCGACTATTCTGGTAGGTCAGTTATTGTTGTGGGCCCTCATCTTAAGTTTTTTCAGTGTGGGTTGCCAAAAAAGATGGCATTGGAATTGTTTAAGCCATTTATTTTTAATCGATTGGAGGAGAAGGGGTACGCGACTACTATCAAGACCGCAAAAAAAATGGTTGAACAAGAACGTTCAGAAGTTTGGGAGGTTCTTGAGGAAGTTGTTAAAGGGCATCCGATTTTTTTAAATCGTGCACCAACATTGCATCGTTTAGGTTTTCAGGCATTTGAGCCCATTTTGATAGAGGGTAAGGCAATTCAGGTTCATCCGCTTGTGTGCACGGCTTTTAATGCAGACTTTGATGGCGATCAGATGGCTGTTCACTTGCCCCTTTCAATGGAAGCGAGGGTTGAGGCTAAGATGCTAATGCTGTCTTCGAATAATGTTCTTTCCCCTTCTAACGCTAAGCCTATCGCTGTTCCGTCTCAAGACATGGTATTAGGTTGTTATTACATGACTAAAGTCCGTGGTGGCGTTAATGGAGAAGGTAAAATTCATTCTTGTCCAAAGGAAGTCGTCTCCGCATATGATGCGGGAGAGTTGGATTTGCAGGCCCAGATTCTTGTTCGCGTAAAAGGAGAGCTTGTTCAAACGACAACGGGTCGTATTATCATGGGCGAAGTTTTGCCAGACGAGGTAGACTTTTCATTGGTGAATCGGCTTATGGATAAAAAGGCGCTTTCCGGATTGATCGGAGA
Organism: uncultured Nitrospinaceae bacterium; assembly: GCA_964584125.1. Lineage (GTDB taxonomy): Bacteria > Nitrospinota > Nitrospinia > Nitrospinales > VA-1 > Nitromaritima. The sequence continues at coordinate 9,662 of CAZOYP010000060.1, forward strand.
GTCCTTTTTGCTTGCGGGTAGCGAAAAAACGGTTGATCTTTTAGACGCCGTTAAGTCTCTTGGCTTTAAATATGCAACAGAAGCTGGGTTGACGGTTTCTATTAGTCACATGCGCATTCCAAAAACAAAGGTGCCCATGGTTGATGAAACGCACGACGAGGTGCTTAAGGTTTATCAACAATATCGAGATGGGCTTATTACTAACGGCGAGCGTTATAACAAGGTGATTGATATTTGGGCCCATGTTACAGAAAAAGTTTCAGAGGAAATGTTTGATGCCCTGGCTGAGGAAGATAAGAAAATTGGCGCTGGTGAAATCCAAGGCGACTTTAACTCCATTTTTATTATGGCTGATTCTGGTGCCCGTGGTAGTGTTCAGCAACTTCGACAGCTAGCAGGAATGCGTGGCTTGATGGCTAAGCCGTCAGGTGAAATTATTGAAACGCCTATTACCGCAAACTTTCGTGAGGGTTTATCGGTTCTTCAATACTTTATTTCAACCCATGGTGCGCGTAAAGGTCTCGCAGATACTGCGCTAAAAACTGCTAATTCAGGCTATTTGACTAGACGGCTTGTTGATGTAGCTCAGGACATCATAATACAGGAGGAAGATTGCGGAACCCTAAAGGGGGTTAATATTTCGTCTCTAGTTGAGGCCGGAGAAATCATTCAGCCTTTGGGCGAACGTATCCTTGGGCGGACAGCTTTAGAGGACGTTGTGGATCCTTTTAATGGTGATATTTTGGTTGAGGCAAATGGCATAATTGATGAGGGTATTGTTAACGCGATCGATAATTCAGGTATTGCTACTGTGAAAATAAGGTCTAATCTTGCCTGCGAATCGAAGCAGGGGTTGTGTGTTAAGTGTTACGGGCGCAATATGGCGACTTTAGACTGGGTGGAAATTGGCGAGCCGGTAGGTGTTATTGCCGCTCAGTCTATAGGCGAACCTGGCACTCAGCTGACAATGCGTACATTCCATATTGGTGGGACAGCCAGTCGTGTTGTTGAGCAGACCACTCTTCAGGCTAAAAAGGCAGGCGTCGTTAAATATTCTGGCCTAAGAACAATCAAAAACCAACGCGGTGAAATTATTGTGATGAACCGTAATGGCGCGATTGTTGTTCAGGATAGTGGCGGTCGAGAGATAGAGAGGTATGCCATTGTTTATGCTGCGAACCTTAAGGTTAATGATGGACAGGAGGTTCAGCCAGGCCAAACTCTTGTAGAGTGGGATCCATATACTGATTCCATTCTTACTGAAGTTGAGGGAACTGTTGCCTTTGGAGATGTGATAGAAGGTGTGACGATGAAGGAAGATTTTGATGAGATAACGGGTTTGTCAACGAAGGTAATTGTAAGTCATAGGGATGATAAAAAACAACCGCGAGTTTCTATCAAGAGTGCAAAAGGAGAAACTCTTCGACGTTATCTTTTGCCAGCAGGGGCGCATATTGCAGTTTCCGAGGGAGATGTTCTGTCTGCGGGTGATTTAGTTGTCAAGATTCCTAGAGAAACTGCTAAGACGAAGGATATCACAGGTGGTTTACCTCGTGTTGCAGAGCTTTTTGAGGCACGAAAACCACATGAACAAGCAACAATTTCAGAAATTGCGGGTACAGTTAAATTTGGCGGGTTTGTCAAGGGAATGCGTCAGGTATTTGTTGTGAATGAATCGGATGAAGAGCGTGAGTATCTTATTCCACGTGGAAAGCATATCAATGTTCACGAGGGGGACACGGTTGTTCCGGGAGAGGCTTTGATGGATGGCGCTAGCAACCCCCATGATATTCTTAGAGTGCTCGGCGAGAATGAGTTGCAATACTATCTTGTTAATGAGGTGCAGGAAGTTTATCGCTTGCAGGGTGTAACTATTAATGACAAGCACATAGAGATAATTGTACGGCAAATGTTGCGTCATCTGGTTATTGAGGATCCAGGGGATACTAACTTTTTGCTTGGAGAACAGGTTGCTAAAAAGACTTTTAGTAAGGTTAATCAAGAGATGATTAAAGATAAGAAAAAACCTTCTAAGGGTGCTCCTGTTTTACTTGGTATAACGAAGTCGTCTCTTAGTACTGAAAGTTTTATTTCTGCCGCGTCATTTCAGGAGACAACTCGTGTTTTGACCGAGGTGAGCGTTAGTGGCAAGCAGGACAATTTAGTTGGGTTGAAAGAAAATGTCATAATGGGCAAATTGATTCCCGCGGGGACGGGTTGTCGTGCATATGCTGGAATTCGAATAGAGGAGCCTGAGATCGCGGAAGAACAGAAACAGCAAGAGTCTGAAAAAACACCACTCGCTGTCGAGTAAGGTAAATTTTTTCAATCGTATTTTAACCTTGACTCCATTCAAAACAGTGATAGAATTACCAGCTTTTCATATCCTGTTTAAATAAATTTTCAAGTCCTTTTTGTTGAGGATTTTTTCCTTTGGACGCCATATTTTTCAATGGCTTATCTTGCGGGGAGGTGCTTTTTTGCCAACAATAAATCAATTGGTTAGGTCGGGTCGTAAGTCCCCGGTTAAGAAAACTGCTAGTGCGGCATTGAAGTCTTGTCCGCAGAAAAGGGGCGTTTGTGTTCGTGTTTACACGTCGACTCCTAAAAAGCCCAATTCTGCTTTGCGGAAAGTAGCTCGTGTTAGGTTGACGAATGGAATGGAGGTTACCACTTATATTCCTGGGGTTGGGCATAATCTCCAGGAGCATTCTATTGTTATAATTCGAGGAGGTCGTGTTAAAGATCTGCCAGGTGTCCGTTATCACGTGGTGCGAGGGCTTCTTGATACTCTTGGTGTGGACGGTAGGATGCAAAGTCGATCTAAGTACGGGACGAAACGTCCTAAAAAATAAAACAAATAATAAATGGCTCGAAGAAGAGAAGCAGTAAAAAGGAAGATTTTGCCGGATCCGAAGTTTGACGATCTTTTGGTTGCCCGTTTTATTAATAATCTTTTGAAGCAGGGTAAAAAGAGCATAGCGGAGGGTGTTTTTTATGGTGCTTTAGATGCCGTAGGTGAAAAAACTAAGGAAGATCCAATTAAAGTGTTTAAAAAAGCTATAGAAAACGTATCACCTCATTTGGAGGTTAAGTCTCGCAGGGTCGGTGGTGCTACTTATCAGGTCCCAATAGAGGTTGGTGATAGTCGCCGTGTTGCCCTTAGTATACGTTGGATAATACAGAATGCGAAAGCTCGGTCAGGGCGTTCGATGTCCGAGAAACTTACCGGGGAAATAATTGATGCCTATAATAACGCTGGAGGGTCAATTAAAAAGAAAGATGAAGTGCATAGAATGGCAGAAGCCAACAAGGCTTTTGCCCATTATAGATGGTAGTTGGAAGTTAGGTTATGAGTGATAAGTTAGATCTAAATAAGGTTAGAAATATAGGAATTATCGCGCATATTGATGCAGGTAAGACCACGACTACTGAGAGGGTTTTATATTATACGGGTCGTAGTCATAAGATTGGTGAGGTTCACGATGGAAATGCCACGATGGATTGGATGGAGCAGGAGCAAGAACGTGGAATAACCATCACTTCTGCGGCGACCACCTGTTTTTGGCGGAATCATCAGGTCAATGTTATTGATACACCAGGACATGTTGATTTTACTGCGGAGGTAGAGCGTTCGCTGCGGGTTTTGGATGGGGCGGTCGGTGTCTTTTGTGCGGTTGGTGGGGTTGAGCCTCAGTCTGAGACGGTATGGCGTCAAGCAAGTAAATATAAGGTTCCTAGGATCGGGTTCGTTAATAAAATGGATCGGTCAGGCGCGGATTTTTTGAATTGTGTTAGCCAGATGGAAGAAAGGCTTAATGCTAACCCAGTTCCTTTGCAGTTGCCTATTGGAGCAGAGGCTGGTTTCGTCGGTATTATTGATTTGATTGCGATGAAGGCGAATATCTATGACAAGAAATCAGCAAATGGTGAAAAGTTTGATGTAGTGGATATCCCTGATGACTGCAAAGAGTTGGCGGACGAATATAGAGAAAAACTGGTGGAAGCCGCAGCTGATGTAGATGATGCGATTATGGAAAAATTTCTTGCAGGGGAGGATGTCTTGCAGGAAGAAATTACAGCTGCGGTTCGTAAGGGCGCGTTAGAGCTTAAGATGACACCGATTTTATGTGGTGCAGCATTTAAAAATAAAGGGGTGCAGCAGTTGTTAGATGCGGTCGTGACTTTGCTTCCCTCTCCACTCGATGTCCCCCCAATCCAGGGTACCCATCCTGATTCTGAAAAAGAAATTATTAGAAAGTCTGAAAATGGTGAGCCGTTATCAGCCTTGGCTTTTAAAATAATGACCGATCCTTTCGTTGGCCAGTTGGCGTTTGTGAGAGTCTATTCTGGCGAATTAAAGAGCGGATCTTATGTTTACAATTCCACTACTAAGCAGCGTGAACGTGTAGGACGGCTGCTCAGAATGCATTCCAATAAAAGAGAAGAAATTACTTATGTGGGCGCGGGTGATATTGGCGCAGTTATTGGGCTTAAAAAGACATTCACTGGAGATACTCTTTGCTTGCAAGAAGATCCGGTAATTTTAGAGTCAATAGTTTTTCCTGAGCCTGTTATTTCAGTGGCTATTGAGCCTAAAACTAAAGCAGAGCAAGAGAAGCTTTCGGACGCTATGGTTAAGTTGTTGCAGGAGGACCCGACATTTAGGGTTAAAGTTGACGCGGAAACAAACCAAACCGTAATTTCTGGAATGGGTGAACTGCATTTGGATATTCTGGTTGACCGAATGCGTCGCGAATTTTCCCTAGATGTGAATGTTTCTCAACCTCAGGTTGCTTATAAAGAGACTATTAGGAGGGCTGTTGAACATAAGCTTAGGTATGCCAAACAGTCTGGTGGACGAGGGCAGTTTGCTGAGTTGGAGATTAAGATTGAGCCAAGCGAGGATGGTGTTCCTTTTAAGTTTATCAATAAGATTACCGGAGGTGCAATTCCAAAGGAATTTATTCCTTCTGTTGAGAAAGGTGTTAAGGAGGCTATGGAGCGAGGTGTTTTGTGTGGCTATAATTTGGTGGATGCTCAGGTGACCTTGCTGGATGGTTCGTTTCATGAGGTTGACTCCTCTGAGATGGCCTTTAAGATTGCGGCTTCTATGGCTTTTAAAGAGGCGGCTCTTAAGGCGAATCCGATTTTATTAGAGCCGATGATGGATGTAGAGGTGGTTACACCTGAGGAGTTTATGGGGGATGTGATTGGTAACGTAAACTCTAAGCGAGGTAAAATTAAAGAAATGGCCGATAGGGCAGGTGCTAAGGTGGTTCGGGCAGAGGTTCCTTTGTCTGGAATGTTTGGCTATTCAACAGACTTAAGGTCTATGAGTCAAGGCAGGGCTAACTTCTCTATGGAGTTTGCAAAATATGAAGCAGTTCCCGCTATGGTTGCAGATGAGTTGATCGCAAAAGCAACGGGAAATAAAAAGTTGGAAGTTGAAGTATAAAAATATCAATATTCTTGGAGTAAACCCAGATGGCAAAAGAAAAATTTGTCCG